>NZ_JUEE01000024.1:0-11789 GCF_000802135.1 Desulfosporosinus sp. BICA1-9 | reverse complement strand
GCAAAACTGGTCCAATTTAAGTCGTTAAAGGATTGAAAAAAACCTTTATCCGTTTTATAAAATGGAAATGCCACTAAGGTTAAAACTGCAGCAGTTAAGTAAGTAATCAGCAACGCCGAAAAAGGGTTAGCACTTTGAGGTGTGGATTTTTGGCATACGTTGTAAACAATATTCGATGTTACAATAAGTACTATCGGAAAAACATACATAAACATTCATGCACCCTCATTCATCTTAACTAGATTTGCTGTGTCCATCCATCTATTAAACCATGAAAACGAGCGATAAGCCTAGTGCCTTTCGCTCGTTTTGGGCAAAGATAAATAGTAATAATGAACAAGATGGCCCGCAACGCCATTTTTCAGGGTTGGGGCCATCTCCTAACTATTTAATGACACTTTTACCCATGAGGTATTTATCAACTTCCCGTGCGGCAAGCTTTCCTTCTTGGAGAGCCCAGACGATGAGACTCTGACCTCTCCTCATATCGCCGGCGGTGAATACCTTATCCACATTAGTCTCAAAAACCTCATAGTCCGCTTTCACATTGCTGCGGGAGTCTCTATCCAGCTTAAGCTCATTGGCAATCGTATCTTCCGGACCAAGAAATCCCATAGCCAGAAGCACAAGGTCAGCTTTCCATACTTTTTCGCTCCCTGGAACTTCCTGAGGCACCATTCTTCCAGAGGAGTTCTTGACCCAAGCGATTTCTACGGTATGAACTTCAGTGACCTCATCGTTCTCATTTCCCACTAACTTTTGAGTGGATATAAGGTAGTGTCTCGGATCCTTGCCATAGAGGCTTATGGCCTCTTCTTGGCCGTAATCCACAGTAAGTTTCTTAGGCCATTCCGGCCAAGGATTAGACTCTTCTCTTCTCTCGGCAGGCGGTTCAGGCATGATTTCAAATTGGTAGACGCTCTCACAGCCATGCCGTATGGAGGTGGCTACGCAGTCCGTGCCTGTATCCCCTCCACCAATAATGATGACCTTCTTGCCTTTGGCGCTAATGAAATTGCCGTCCTGAAGATTTGAATCCAAGAGGCTTTTAGTATTAGCCTTGAGAAAATCCACCGCAAAGTGAACCCCTTTAAGGGCTTTTCCTTCAACATCAAGTCCTCGCGCCTTGGTTGCACCGGCGCAAAGCACAACCGCATCATACTGATCCACCAATTCCTGAGCACTGATGTCTTGGCCTACCTCTGTGTTAAGCACGAATTGGATTCCAGATTCCTTCAACAGTGCGAAGCGTCTTTCCACGATGTGTTTTTCCAGCTTCATGTTGGGAATCCCGTACATCATTAAGCCGCCGACTCTGTCGCTTCTCTCATAGACAGTTACATCATGCCCTACTGTATTTAAATAATAGGCAGCAGATAATCCGGAAGGGCCGGAACCGACGATAGCAATTTTCTTTCCTGTGGCTTTACCCTTCCTGGGCGCAACCCACCCTTCAGCAAAGGCTTTCTCGATGATTTCATATTCCAGACTGTTTATGGTAACAGACTCCATGATATAGCCTTCTGTGCAAGCGCCCTCACAGGGTGCAGGGCAGACTCTGGACGTAAATTCCGGGAAAGGGCTGGTTCTGGTCAACCTTTTGTAAGCTTCTTCCCACTGACCTTTATAGATAAGTTCGTTCCACTCCGGAATAAGATTGTGCAGAGGGCATCCCGAGGCCATGCCATTTAACAGCACACCGCCGTGACAGAAAGGGACTCCGCAGTCCATGCAGCGTGCACCCTGAGTTTGTATAACCTCAGGATCCCGCGGCAACCTTATCTCCTTCCAGTCTTTGATTCTTTCTTCAGGAGATCGTTTCTTAGGTTTGATTCTTTGATACTCTAAAAATCCTGTCGCTTTTCCCATTTCAGTCCCACCTCACCCTTAAGTCCTGGAAACATCTTTAAAATTCTCTTTAAAGGCAACCATTAAAGCCTCTTCACCGCTTAAGCCAGCCTTGTGAGCTTTATCAATGTTCTCCAGCATACGTTTGTAATCTTTAGGAATGACCTTAGTCAATCTCAGTGAATAGCTTTTCCAGTTATCAAGAACTTTCCTGCCCTGAGGACTGCCGGTATACTCGACATGTTTTTGGATCATTTCCTGAATCTCGTTCATTTCTTCTTCAGATTCTAGTTTCTCCAGTGTCACCAGCGACTTGTTGCAGTATACTTCGTCAAAGTCCAGAATGTAGGCTATCCCGCCAGACATTCCGGCA
Source organism: Desulfosporosinus sp. BICA1-9 (assembly GCF_000802135.1). Taxonomy (NCBI): domain Bacteria; kingdom Bacillati; phylum Bacillota; class Clostridia; order Eubacteriales; family Desulfitobacteriaceae; genus Desulfosporosinus; species Desulfosporosinus sp. BICA1-9. The sequence continues at coordinate 9,568 of NZ_JUEE01000024.1, read as the reverse complement.
GCAAAGTTTCTTCCTGTTTTACCGAGGATAACCACTTTGCCTCCAGTCATATATTCGCAGCCATGGTCACCCACACCTTCGACGACTGCTTTTACCCCACTGTTCCTGACACAGAATCTTTCCCCTGCTATCCCGTTGATATAGGCTTCCCCTGAAGTTGCCCCATAGAAGGCGACATTTCCAATCAGGATATTTTTCTCAGGCTCAAAGTCAGAAGTCTTCGGTGGATAAACCACAACTTTTGCGCCTGAAAGGCCTTTTCCTAAATAGTCGTTGGCATCCCCTTCCAGTTCCAGAGACAGTCCTTTCGGAGTAAATGCTCCAAAGCTTTGTCCAGCCGATCCTACAAAGGTAAGCTTGATGGTATCCTCAGGAAGCCCCTTTTCACCGTATCTCTTGGAAATTTCGCTGCCGACGATTGTGCCGACAACTCGGTCGACATTATTGATCTTTAGCTTAGCTCGGATGGGTGTTTGATTCTCAAGTGCCGGTTTACAGATCCTAAGCAGCTTTTTTAAATCCATTGATTCTTCCAGCATATGGTTCTGTGACTGGGTGTTAAATCGGCTGACATCAGCACCGGCATAGGGTTGATAGAGAATCTGGGACAGATCCAAGTGTGCTGCCTTCCAATGCTTGATATTTTCTTTGGTTTTAAGTCTATCCGAACGCCCTACCATTTCATTGATGGTCCTAAAGCCAAGTTTGGCCATGATTTCACGCATTTCTTGGGCGACAAATCTCATGAAATTCTCGACATGCTCAGGTTTGCCGCTGAAATTCTTCCTTAAGGCTTCATCTTGAGTGGCTATTCCTACAGGACAGGTGTTGAGGTTACAAACCCTCATCATGATACAGCCCATAGCGATCAGCGGGGTTGTCGCAAAGCCAAATTCCTCTGCTCCAAGCATGGCCGCAATAACGACATCCCTACCTGAAAGCAGCTTTCCGTCTGTTTCTACGACCACCCTGTCTCTCAACTTGTTGAGAACCAGAGTCTGATGGGTTTCGGCAAGTCCAAGCTCCCAAGGAAGTCCTGCATTTCTGATGCTTGTTCTTGGGGAAGCTCCGGTTCCACCGTCGTATCCACTGATTAGAATGACATCCGCTTTTCCTTTTGCTACCCCGGCAGCGATTGTCCCTACTCCGACTTCAGAAACAAGCTTGACGTTAATACGCGCATCCCGGTTGGCATTTTTCAGGTCGTGAATCAATTCAGCGAGATCTTCAATCGAATAGATATCATGATGGGGTGGGGGGGATATAAGATCTACGCCTGGGGTTGAATGCCTAACCTTGGCAATCTCCGGATAAACCTTGCGACCCGGCAGCTGACCCCCTTCACCGGGCTTTGCTCCCTGAGCCATTTTGATCTGTATCTCTTCAGCATTGACAAGATAGTTGCTGGTCACGCCGAAACGTCCTGAGGCAACCTGCTTGATCGCACTGTTCTTTGTGTCTCCGTTGGGCATGACCTTGAATCGTTCGCTGTCCTCTCCGCCTTCACCGGTGTTGCTTTTACCACCCAGTCTGTTCATGGCAATGGCCAGACACTCGTGAGCCTCTTTGCTAATGGATCCGTAGGACATTGCCCCGGTCTTAAACTTTTTGACGATTGAATCCACCGGTTCCACTTCTTCAATGGGAAGGGTGTCGCCTGCATTAAGCTTAAAATCAAGCAGATTCCTTAAGGCGTATATTTCTTCATCGTTTATTTTTTTAGAGAAATCCTTATAGAGTGAGTAGTTTCCTTCCCTACATGCCTTCTGAAGCATGTAGATCGTTTCGGGATTGTAAAGATGGATTTCCCCATCATCTTTACACTGGAAGTATCCACCTACTTCAAGGGTGTCCGTATAAGGAGAATTTTCATTATAGGCGCTCTCATGTCGCAGCTGATTTTCAAGCGCGATTGCTTCAAGTCCTATGCCCTCAAGTCTGGAGGGTGTCATGGTGAAATATTTATCGATTAGGTCCTTTTTCAGACCGACCGCCTCAAAGATTTGAGCTCCGTGGTAACTCCTTATGGTAGAGATACCCATTTTTGTCAGTACTTTAAGAATACCCTTTACCGAAGCCTTGATAAAATTCTTTTTACCTTCTTCGTAACTCAGTCCTTCCAGTAGTCCTTTTTCAGAGAGATCCTTAATGGTCTCATAGGCAAGATAGGGATTGACGGCTGTGACACCATAACCGATAAGGGTACAGAAATGATGTACTTCTCTCGGCTCAGCAGATTCCAGCACAATTCCTAAGTTAGTCCTAATCTCTCTCCTGATCAGGTGATGGTGAAGTCCTGAGGACGCCAAAAGCGCAGGAATTGCTGCAAGCTTCTCATTTGCACCTCTGTCTGAGAGAACAATGATATTTGCTCCTTCACTGATCGCCTTGTCAGCTTCTCTGAAGATCCTGTTTAAGGCGGTTTCCATAGACTTTACCTCTTCCGAAGCTTTATAAAGTATGGAAACTGTAGCTGCCTTCAACTTACCATTACTCAGTTGTTTAATGGTCTGAAGCTGCTGATTGGTCAGGATCGGATGCTCAAGGAGCAGGCTGGTTGAATTTCTTTGATCGGGATCGAGGAGATTTCCCGTATCCCCCAGCAAAATGCTGCTCGAAGTAACTATTTCTTCCCTTATTCCATCAATAGGAGGATTGGTAACTTGGGCAAAGAGCTGTTTAAAGTAGAGGTACAGCATCTGGGGTTTCTCAGATAATACAGCCAGCGGCGAATCCATACCCATGGCTCCGATAGGATCTGCGCCTTGTATCGCCATAGGCTGAATGGTTTTAGTTATATCCTCAAAGGTATAGCCAAAGGCTTTCTGCTGCTGAATAAGGCCTTCCCTTACTTGCTCGTCCTGCTCTTCCTTCGCTTCAACGACCATCATATCGTTGAGTTTAACAATATGTCTGTTATTCCATTCCTCATAGGGATGCATCATTGATACATTTTGCTTGATTTCTTCGTCTGAAATTATTCTCTGCGCCTGGGTATCAATAAGCAGCATTTTGCCCGGTTCCAGTCTGCCTTTATATTTTACATTTTCAGGCTTGATGTCAATAACTCCGACCTCTGAGGCCAGAATAACCCTGTCATCTTTAGTTATATAATACCTTGATGGGCGGAGTCCGTTTCTGTCCAGTACTCCTCCTATGACCACACCATCACTAAACCCCATGGCGGCAGGGCCATCCCAAGGTTCCATGATAAAATTGTTGAACTCGTAGAAATTCTTTTTCTCTTTGGACATCAGTTCATTCTTTTCCCAGGGTTCTGGGATCATCATCATCACTGCGTGAGGCAGCGACCTTCCGGTCAGGTGAAGAAATTCCAGGCTGCTGTCGAACATCGCGGAATCACTACCCGTCTCATCGACGATAGGGTAGACTTTAGAAATATCCTCAAACAAAGGGGAATCGATACATTGCTGTCTCGCCTTCATCCAGTTTACATTCCCTCTGATGGTATTGATTTCGCCGTTGTGTACAATATATCGATTGGGATGTGCTCTTTCCCAGCTTGGAAAGGTGTTAGTGCTGAACCTTGAATGAACCATAGCCAAAGCTGAGACAAAATCAAGGTCTGAAAGGTCAAGATAGAAATCTCTAAGTTGCTCTGCCGTAAGCATACCTTTATAAACGATGGTTTTTGAAGAAAGGCTGGCGACATAGAAGGTGCCTCCCTTTTCTTCACACATGGGAAAAATTACTTTTTCTGCTCTTTTTCTGATGGTATAAAGCTTTCTTTCAAATTCCATTTCATCCGCTATAGTAACTTCCTTTTCAATAAAAACCTGGATGAACCTAGGCATTACCGCTTTTGCTCCTTCGCCGACTGTCGTCTTATCGATAGGAACTTCCCTCCAACCCAGGATCTTCTGCCCTTCTTCCTGAACGATGTTCTCGAAAGTTTCTATCTGCGTTTTTCTGACATCCTCATACTTGTGGGCAAATATCATACCGACGCCGTAGCTGCCTTTTTCCGGCAAATTAAAGCCCAGGACATCACATTCCCTTTGGAAGAAATCGTGAGGTATCTGAACTAGTATTCCGGCACCGTCGCCTGTATTTACATCTGCTCCGCTTGCCCCTCTATGACTTAAGTTTTCCAATACGGTTAAAGCTTCATCAATAATGTCATGAGACTTCTCGCCCTTAATATTCACAACGAATCCCATACCACAGGCATCGTGCTCTAATGCTGGATCGTAAAGGCCCTGTTTCTTTGGCAAACCATAATTTTGCATATTACTCACCCTTCGTTGCGAAATTTTAATATTTTATAAACCAAAAAGCGCTCTTAAAAGAATGTACCTTAACTTAGAAGTACAAAAACTTTCTCGAGCGCCTTTGCTCTACATATTTAATTAATTTTGTTTAACTAAACTTAACACAAGAGCACCAATGATTCAACTGTTTATAACTGGGATAACTAAGAATACACGTATACTATCCGCAATTTTGAACGTTCCTCCATAAACCATAAACCAAATACTTAGAAACCATCTCGGACACCTAGAGTAAGGAGCGCCTTAAACATGCGTCCAGAATCTCTCCATTGTGGTGCGAATGTTATCAGTATTTCTAACATAACGAACCTTTTCCCATTCTTCAGGAAAAAGCTTCTTATAAGACGATTGAGAAAAACGCTCATCAATTAATAACACTATCCCTCGGTCTTGTTCTGTACGAATAACTCGCCCTACTGCCTGTAAGACCTTATTGAAGCCGGGATACATATACGCAAATTCATAACCTTGATTACTGGCTGATTCATAATACGAGCGAATAATCTCCCGCTCCAGGCCAATCTGAGGTAACCCGACTCCAACAATCACCACTCCCGAAAGTCGATCCCCGATCAGATCAATCCCTTCGCCGAAAATCCCACCCATCAGCGCAAATCCTATCAGTGTCCGCTCTGGATTAATCGCAAAGTGTGCTAAGAATTCTTCCCGTGCCTCTTCTAACATGCCTGGAGTTTGACAGATCACGACCACCTGTTGGTTTAGTTCCCTAAATCTCAGATAAATCTCATTTAGATAATCATAGGAGGGGAAATAGACAAGATAGTTTCCCTCTTTATGAGAAATGGCAGAGCTTATTGCTTCAGCAACCAAGCTATAGGACTGAACACGCTGCCTATACTTGGTAGAGATGCGGTCCTGAATAAGCAGACAAAGATTCTCTGGGGGAAATGGCGATGCTAATTTCAGCTTATATGATGTTTCCTCGCCACCCAAAATGTTCATATAATAGTCCATTGGACTCAGAGTTGCTGAAAAAAGGACAGCAGCCCGTCCCCTTGCCAAGGCTTCTCTCAATCGCACAGAAGGGTCAAGGCAAAACAGCTTAACTCGAAAATCATCTCGAGTAGGCTGATGATAAGTAACGTAGTGACTATCATAACTTTCCGAAGTTCGGATAAAACTCAAAGCTTGGAAATAGTGGTCTATAAATAAATCCCGCCAAGCAAAAGGCTGTTCACTGGTTTTTAGAAAACCCTCGGCTTCTTTGACAAACTGTCTCAACGCTTGAAGCAGTTTAGCCGGAGGCTCTTTTTCTATCCGTTCTCCGCTTCCCTCAGTTTCTGAGCTGAGTTTTTTCTCTTTGACTAAGGCAGAATTAACTTTAGTCAAACTTTTCGTCAGTTTCGCATCGTCCTCTTTGGTAAGCCTCTTCAGCTTCAACCAGGACTCCTTAACTACCTCTGCCGAAAACATTTCTCGTGCCCGATCCACCAGGTTATGCGCTTCATCCACTAAAAAGGTGTACTCTCCCCCTTCAAGGAAGAATCTCTTTAAATACACCCGAGGGTCAAAAACATAATTATAATCACAAATTACGACATCCGCCCAATTTGCCATTTCCAAAGAAAACTCAAAAGGGCAAATTGAATGCTTGCGTGCATATTCCTCGATCACCTGACGCGACCAGGAATCCTCTTCAAACGCATCCTCCACCGCCAGACGTACCCGATCGTAAAATCCCTGGGCATAAGGGCAATCCTCAGGAAGACAGGTCGACTCGGGGAGAAAACAAAGTTTTCGCTTCGCCGTCAAGGTCAGACGCTTAATTGCTAACCCTTGTGTCTGCAAATTTGTTATGGCTTTTTCGGCAACCGTTCGCGTGATCGTCTTTGCCGTCAGATAAAAGATCTGTGAGGTAAGCCCTTCCGCCATCCCTTTGAGGGCGGGAAATAAGGTTGCCATCGTCTTGCCAATACCCGTGGGGGCTTGGGCAAATAATTTTTGGCTATGCTTGACTGTTTGGTATACCCCTACAGCCAATTCCCGTTGTCCTGGTCGGTACGTCGTGAAGGGAAATTGCGTCTTGCGAATACTAGCGTCTCTCGTCTCCGCCCACTCTTGCAAGTGGTAGGCCCATGCTAAATAACGCTCGGCTAAGTTAAAGAAAAACTCCGCAAGCTCTGTCTGAGCAAATGTTTTCTTGAATTTCTTAGTTTGGGCAGTATCCAGTTGAAAGTAGGTTAGCTGAGTTTCCACTGTCTCTAAGCCTTCTTGAACCGCATACATGAAGGCATAGCATTGCGCCTGTGCCCAGTGCAAATCGTTAAATGCTTCATCTATAAGGTCTAAATCCAGCGAGGTTGTTTTAATCTCATCGATGCAGACTCCAGAATCGCTCTTTATAACGCCATCGGCTCGCCCCTTGATTTCCAGATTGGCATAGACATAGCTTAGCGTCACTTCTGGAAAATAATCTGCTCCGCTTATTTTCTGGACATATTGATGGCCCTTCGTCCCTTCTTGAGCTCGTGAAGCGCTAATCGAACCCGGCTGCAAATCTCCGCGCATCAGCACAAACTCCACAAGAGTCCGAACCGATACCTTGAAAGGGGTGGGTTCTGCTGCTTTTTCGTTCATTATTTCCACCTCTTTCACCGAAGCAAGGTGAGGCATAAGGACATTTCTCCCGCTGCCGAGACTTCCCGCTACTAAATACCCTTTGATTATAACAACTAACCAACAAAAAACCTATTAACAGGCGTGCGATACGGAAAGTTAATTATTTTAGCACGCCTCGTTTTGCCAATGCCCTGCAATAAAAGAAGAACCCAGCTGTCATTAGCAGTATCGTTATGTCAATAAGAGATGTTAAAGGTCCGAAAACACCTTAGTGTATAGGAACACAAATTTCACAATAATGATTGTTAACCATTTCGCCTATATACCTTTCAAGGACAGGTCTTGTTTCAAAGGCTTGTAGCTTTCCGTTGATGAACCGTTACCCATGACCTTCACCAATTACCCAATGCAAGAGTCCTAGAAAATTTACCTCTTGCGTAAAGCAAGAGGTAAGCCATATATTAGCAATATTTTATTAAATCTTTGACATAGCAATTAGCACAAATTCAGCACCTTTTAACAAAAATTAATATTATCTACTTTCGTATTTTCAGTGTTATAAATGTGCTATTTATTCAACAATCCCTTATATTTCCATTTAGCGAACTTCCAGTTGGTAATCGTCTTCCTTGTCTACCGCTCGTAAGGACTACGGATGCCGCTTAATGTAAATTTTATGTAAATCTTGCATAAGATTTATACCCACTTTGATGAGCGTCAATCGCTTCTTCTGTCAATAAAACTCACTTGCCATGATGTTTAATTAATGGATTTCTAAAATAAAAAGAGCGGGTATTAACCGCTCCAATTGACTAACCTTTAAATCCAGCACTCCGCGAAAGATGATAAAGAATTAATTGATTAAGGCTTATATTTTCTTTTTTAGCTAGTTCAGATAAATATCTGTGAAGACTTTTTGGAACTCGCACATTAAATTTTCCTGAGTAGTCGTTTTTAGCTGGTTCAGGAATTTCGATGCCCTGTTCCAAAGCTATCTCTATCCAGCCTTTTTTGGCGTCCTCGATCATTTCTAATGCTTCATCTGCTGTTTCAGCCTGGGTAATACAACCAGGCAGATCAGGTATCTCAATAACATATCCACCCTCTTCAGCCGGGTATAAAGAGTATTTGTATGGGAGAGCTAAGTAATAATCAATCCCTTTATTCGTCATCGTTAATTTCTCCTTCCAACAGTTCGATGGCCCGCTCAACGTATGTAGCCTTAATATGTGGTTTGTGAAATGGGACCGAGAGAAGCTTCTCTCCCTTTATATAGTAATAGTGACTGGTACCCTTGGATGATTGTCGTTTAGTAAATCCGTAATGGCTTAATATTTTGTCTAATTCTTCAAATCTTACGTGTTTAGGATTATTCCGAATACGTTCAAGCAGCTTTTTAAGCTTTTTAAGCTTGCTCAACCGCTCCACCTCCTACATAAATAGTACCATATATAGTGGCGAACATCAACGTAATTGGTTATTTTTTGATTATTGAGAATAAATGGCGCTTAGTTATTGTCTGCAACATTTTTTATACTTCTTGCCAGAGCCACAAGGACATGGTTCATTAAGTCCGTGACACCACATGCCAGATATACCTGGGAACCTAAAGTAAAATCAAGCATAGACATTTAGAATCTCTAAGACATTACGTAGTGTGTCGAGGTGACAACTCTCAAAAACCTCAATCGATAGGTTTTTATATCGAATCACTATGGGAGCCGATGGGCTCATCGGTATTCCCACTTGAGTGATCGGGACAAACTCATGTTTACAAGAGTTCTCCGACTCGAGGGATTCTTTATTCAATTTGTTGATCCAGTAATGCAAGCTGGAAAGGGTGAGTTTGTTTTGCTGGCACCAGGTTTGAGCGTTCAGGCCACTATTTCGATAATTACAAATACGTTCTTGCCATAGTTCGTGTTTCAATCCTCTAGTCATAAAAAATACCTCCAAAGTTTAATTTGAAGGCATTATCTCATGTCTATGAGGTAGTTTGAAGATACAGTCGATTTGACGCTTACAAATAAAGGATAGTACCTTTTGAAATTTTTCATTTGTGTACCTCATCTGTTAAATTCCTGTTTTTCGGTAAGATTATATAAATAACCAGCAAGTCATGTTTTATATCATAACTTCGTAGTATTAGCCTAACGGGTAATTTGAACAACCTTACTCAAAGCATATGTGTTCAAGCCCTCATCTGTGACAAACAGCTACTGTCTCGACTCAATTGGTTCATCCAAAAGACCAACGGCGGGATACTTCCCGCCGAACATTTGAATATAAAAAGAGCCTTTTTACGGCTCTTTTCAACTATCACGAAACCTTCCTACACCCAATGAATTTAAACTCTATCTATATTATTGCCTCAAATCTAGAATTATTTACCACCTTTCATGAGTGGCATAGGTTTCAACTGTCCTCATATTCGTCCTGGGAACAGGCGGCCACTCTTTAAGCCTTTCCACCATATATTCAGCAAGCTGGCTCGCGTCTTTACTGCATTTCTCCTTCACTGCCAGATCAAGTCTGGCCAGTTGACCGAGGGCTACCAGCAGCTCCTGGAATGTATCGGCGATAGTTTGGCAGCAAGCGGTGCATCTTTCTTCATATTTCGTGGTAAAGGTTTGGGAGGTTGCAGTTTTTGGCCTGCTTGTTGGTTTGTCGGTTTTTTTGACGGTTTGATATTCTAT
>NZ_JUEE01000023.1:0-7015 GCF_000802135.1 Desulfosporosinus sp. BICA1-9 | reverse complement strand
AAAGTCACAGGAAACGGCATAAGCGCCGAATATCTCTACGATGAAAACAACAAAGTCGCCTCCATCAAACTGGGAGACGGCAGTTATACCCTTTACAGCTATAATGATGCCGACCTGCTGAAAGAATTGGTCAATTACCGACCAAACGGAACCATTCTCAGCCGTTACACTTACACCTACGATAGCAGAGGCAATATCACCGACATCATCGGCTCGGAAGGAACCCTAACCTATCAGTATGATGACCTAAGCCGCCTAACCAGGGAAACCCTGCCGGACTCAACCATCATCGAATACAGCTATGACGCGGCCGGTAACCGCCAAACCAAAACAGTAACCCAAGGCGGAACCAGCCAAATTGTCATCAATCAAAACCAACAGAGCTATGAATATGACACACTCAATCGACTACAGGAAGTAAAAAATCCCGACGGAACAACCCAGGCAACCTTCACCTATGATGCCTTAGGCCGAAGAAGCAGCATGACAACCGGGGGCAACACCGTAAACTTCCATTACAGTGGCAACAAAGTAATCTGTGAAACCGATGCCAACAACAACGTCCTGGCATGCTATAATTATGACGGATACGGCAACCTGATCAGCATGACCAGAAACGGCAGCACCTATTATTATCACTACAACGGTCATGGTGATGTAATAGCCCTTACCGATACCAACGGCAATACAGTAGCCACCTATCAGTACGATGCCTTTGGCAACATCCTCAACAGTACAGGGACAGTAGACAACCCCTACCGCTATGCCGGATACCGCTATGACGAAGCAACAGGTCTCTATTATCTCAATGCCCGTTACTATGACCCGGAAACAGGGAGATTCACCACGGAGGATACCTTCCATGGCTATGTCGACGATCCCCAGAGCTTAAACCTGTATGCATACTGCTACAACAACCCGTTAGCATACGTAGATCCTGACGGACATGACCCTTGCTATTGTCCCAGGGACCCTGTACAAGATGATTTAAGTACAGTCTATAATTTCCTGATAGGAGATGATATAAATACCCTTCTTAACCCTAATGCGCAGATGGGTATGAAATTCCTGGCTGCAGCAAGTATTGGGAGCAACTTTGTTGGCGGAGGAGCTGTGACAAAAGGGCTAAAACTTGCAATGAAGTCCAAGAAGGGGATGAAGGTATTAAAGGGAGTGAGTAGTGCTCCTGCATCGCTAATGCAAGGAGCAGCGAACACGAGAGTCTATTTAGGAATTAAAGATGGTGTTACAGATTATGTTGGGATAACAAAAGATATAGCAAAACGACAGGCACAACATGGAGACAGATTTGATTTCTTGCGAGAAATTACAACAGAACCTGTTACAAGAAGGCAGGCAAGAGCAATAGAGCAGGCTATGAAGGAAGCAAACCCTGATTTTAGCAATAAAATAAACAGTATCAGTCCTAGTAGAGACTGGTATAATGATGCTGTTAATTGGGGAAATAATTGGCTAAATAGTAATGGATATTTGCCCTAAGGAGTGTGCAAAATGGCATTTAGTGAATTGATTGCTATGAAAAAGGCAAAAAATAATCCTTCTGAAGGAGATGTTTTCGTGATACAGCCAGAAGAAGGAAGATATTACTATGGAAAAGTAATTTTAACAAATTTAAAAAGTAGAGACTCATTTATAAGTGGAATGACGTTAGTCTACATTTATAATAAGATTTCATTTCAAAAGGGTTTCACGGGAAATTTGGAAGAGGCTGATTTACTGATAGCTCCAATTATTGTAAATAACCAACCGTGGCAAAAAGGCTATTTTGAGACGGTCGGCAATGTTAAGGTATTAGAAAAGGAAAAAAATCTGGATTATGGATTTTGGGACATGTTAAAAAAGAAGTATGTTGATTATAACGGTGATGAGCTGTTAAAGGAACCCAAATACTGGACCCACTATGGATTAGGTAGTTACGGAATCGTTGGGAAAGAAGTACAAAAAGCATTGAGTAAATGCAAATAAGCTATTACGTGACAATGCATTTAGAAAATCCAACAATAAGGGAATAAAGAAAAAGTTAAATTTTCAGTGAGACGGGTTTTCCGTCTCTTTTTCTCACGAAAACAAAAAACAGCCAGAAACAGTTTGGTAAGGCTCTAGCCGTTTGTTCATGCAATTGAGGATTTCTTAGGCCTGCCCAAACCAAAACAGTATGTACGGATGTCAATCCTAGCTTGCTTAAAAAGTCGCCGTTTTCCCCAACCGATCGATTATGCTTATGACAATCAGGCAATTATCCCCTTGCCGTAACCAATGCCTTAGGTCAATCAGTGGGTATGCAATATGATACAAGTGGCAATTTGACGCATGTCACCGATCCAGCGGGAAAAACCACGTCGTTCGGATATGATAATTTAGGACGCCTGAAAAACGTCAACGGGGTTTCGGGAAATAATGCCCAATATACCTATGACGGAAACGGCAATTTAACCACCGCCACCGATCCCGGAAACCAGACCTTTACCTATGGCTATAACGAAATCGATGCCCTGGCCAGCATAACCGACCCCTTAAATAACACAACCAACTTTTCCTATGATAAAACAGGAAATCTCACAGGAAATCTCACAGGAATGTCCTACCCATCAGGCAACACCATAAACTATGCCTACAATACCGCAGACCGTCTTGAAGAAATAAAATACAACGGGAACCCCAGATACAGCTACGAATATGATCCCAACGGCAACTGTACCGGAATGACCGATGAAGTCAGCAATCAAAGCACAACCTATGAATATAATGAACTAGATGCCCTAATAAAGGTGACCAAACCCGGGCAGCAGCTTGATTATGCCTATGACAATGAAAACGGCGGCAGGTTTAGCGGCCTAAGCGGACAAATCGGCAGTGTCAATTACAATGCCAATTACAGCTATGACGACTTGGGACGAGTGCGGAAAGTCACAGGAAACGGCATAAGCGCCGAATATCTCTACGATGAAAACAACAAAGTCGCCTCCATCAAACTGGGAGACGGCAGTAATAGCCTTTACAGCTATAATGATGTCGGCCTGCTAAAAGAACTGGTTAATTACCGACCCGACGGAACAATTCTCAGCAGTTACAGATATACCTATGATAGCAGAGGCAACATCACCAGCATCACCAGCTCGGAAGGAACCATAAACTATCAATATGATGACCTAAGCCGCTTAACCAGAGAAACCCTAGCGGACTCAATCAGCATAGAATACAGCTATGACGCAGCCGGAAACCGTCTCGCCAAAACAGTAACCCAAGGAGAGACCAGCCAAATTGTCATCGCTGATAACCAACAGAGCTATGCATATGATGCTGTCAATCGACTACAGGAAGTAAAGAATTCCGACGGAACAACCCAGGCAACCTTCACCTATGATGCCTTGGGCCGAAGAAGCAGCATGACAACCGGGGGCAACACCGTAAACTTCCAGTACAGCGGCAACAAAGTAATCTGTGAAACTGATGCCAACAACAATGTCCTGGCATGCTATAATTATGACGGATACGGCAACCTGATCAGCATGACCAGAAACGGCAGCACCTATTATTATCACTTCAACGGACATGGTGATGTCATATCACTTACTGATACCAACGGTAATACAGTAGCCACCTACCAATACGATGCCTTTGGCAACATCATCAACAGTACGGGAACAGTGGACAATCCCTACCGCTATGCCGGATATCGCTATGCCGAAGCAACAGGACTATATTATCTCAATGCCCGTTACTATGATCCGGAAACAGGGAGATTCACCACTGCGGATACCTTCCATGGCTTTGCTGATGATCCTCAGAGCTTAAACCTATATGCTTACTGCTACAACAACCCCGTGGTATACGTAGACCCTAACGGGCATTCCCCCTGCTATTGTCCCATGGACCCTGTGCAAGATGATTTAAATACAATCTATAATTTCCTGATAGGAGATGATATAAATACCCTTCTTAACCCTAATGCCCAGAAGGGTATGAAATTCCTGGCTGCAGCAAGTATTGGGAGCAACTTTGTTGGCGGAGGGATGGCTACTAAAGGGCTAAAGCTGGCAATGAAGTCCAAGAAGGGGATGAAGGTAGCTAAGGGGGGGAATAATGCTGCCAAAAAGATAGACTTCTTCGTTGCACCAAGTGGAGAAGCAATACCGGCTACAAAACAAGGTATTATGGATAATCTTACAAAACTAACTGAAAAAAACGGAAAATACTATGGGAATGACAGTAATGGTCCTATTAGGATTAAGCCAAATGAAGTCCATCAGAATAATCCTAATCATACTGGACCAATGAGCGATATGCATACAGTTCCACATATGCATATTGACCGAAAGGTAAATGGTACTACTGGAAACTGGATACACAAAATTACTCTGCCATGGGATATGTTTGAGTAATTAGAATTGCGAGGTGAAAAAGAATGAGTATAAGTAACATAAACCAATTCAATTGGATAGATAGTTTTTTAAGTGATATTAGTATTAGATCAAATAATGTCCAAATGAGAATTATTGCCGAAGAAAGTGTAACCTATAAATTATCTTTTATTGAGTATATTGCTCTTGAATATATTGGGCATTGGGATGAGAGTATCATTGAGTCAATACAAGCTGATTTACAAGGAGAATTAATCGAAAAGGCTCTTAGTGAAGTAAAAAAGAACTATTTAGATACAGAAATTCCATTTTGCGAAAAACACATTTATGATACTTGGATACAGGTTAATATTAAAATTAGTGATGGAGGTGAAGTTAAGGTAGTTTGTAAGGATATTACCATCGAAGTCACCAGTGAGTAAATAAGATGTCCAAAGAATGGTAGCAATGGGAAATCATATTGCTACCATTCTTTTTCCCGCTACAGTTTCACACCTAAGATGGTTATAAGATAATAAAGGACATTAAAGTAGGAGATAAAGTCTATTCGGAAAACGCTGAGACAGGCGAAAAAGTACTCAAGAAAGTTAGAAACATCTTTGTCAATGAAACTGATAGGCTTATACACGTTACTATTAAGGGTGCAGAAATAAAAGCTACACCTACTCATCCATTCTGGGTTGAAGGAAAAGGCTGGACACCCGCAGGAGAACTAAAAGTTGGAGATAAAGTACAGTTATATGCTGGTGTAACCGAGGTTACAGCAGTAGAACTTGAGTCGCTAAAAGAACGAATAAAGGTATATAATTTTGAGGTAGAGGACTGGCATACATACTTTGTTTCCAACTCTAGTGTTTTGGTTCATAATATGTGTGCACAGCCTATAAGAATGACAACTAAAATGGCTACTGAAGCCGCTGAAAATCTAGGGTTTAAGAAAACAAATCATTTATCTCATGGGCAGCCAGTGTTTAAAAAAGGAAATAAATACATTACACCTGATGTAGGTAGCAGTAACGGATTGGGTTCACACAATGGTGGAGTATGGAAAATGGCTGATTCAGTAGATAATTTGGGTCGTAGAGACACAAGGATGGGAACTTATGATGGTAGTTTAAATAGAATAGGAGATTAAAACATGTATTATTGGCAAATTACAAAATATAACCCTATTAATCGTGATGAAAACAGAAGATATTTAAAAGATGAATGGATATCTATTTCAGATATTGGACGTAAATACAACGGTGTAGAATTCACGTTAGCTGATTATCTTTCTGTTGAGCAATTGTATGTTGATGCTGTTATTGATTTTATGAAAGGATTGAATATACAATTCCTAAAAGTATTTAAATTAGAGAAAAGATTTTCTTTAGAAAAAATTTCGGGTTTTCATAAAAACTTTGGAGATTTTCATCCAAAGAGGATGCTTGATTTGTTTAATTCTATTAAAGATGCTGATATTTTAAATGCTCAACAAGTTGAAGACGTTTGCAGACTTATTCTTAGAGAACATTTATGGTGCGAACTCAGAGATGAGGAATCGTTATTAACTGTAAGATTTGGGTATGATTATTATATGTATATTAATTCTCCATCAGAGTGTAAAAATATTATTGAAAAAATAGCTGTTCCAGAACTATTTGTTGAACCATATGATGGAACTAACAGTGATTATGATTAGGAATATTTAGGCTTGTCCTGCCTGTTACAATGACTACCATCTTATTTTGGAAGTGGTAGCACTCAACGACCCTGTACTTCAGTACAGTTTTCTTGGCGAAGTGAAAAGCTCCCAGCTTAAAACGGCCAATGACTGGACGAGACTAAACCTTGTTTTGACACCGGACCAGGTTCCGGTGGGGACCGCAAAAATAAAACCAGCGCTAGCCATGGACGCGGCATCAGGTACAGCCTGCTTCGACGGGATTCAGCTGGAAGAGGGAGCCAACCAAAGCGCCTATAATTATTTAAGCAACAGCAGCTTTGAAAGAGATGCCAACGCCGATGGAGCACCCGATGACTGGACGGTATTTGCCCCTCATGAACTAAGTCAGACTGGTTTTTCCGGGAATTCCAGTGTTCGAGTAATAAATGACGGAACATTTTCGGATGTTTACCTATCCCAGCACGTTAACCTTTCCCTGCCGGCAAATAGCGATCTCACCTTATCAGGATGGTCCCAGGCATTTTTAGCGGAGCCCAATGGCGGTTTTTACGGACTTAGGGCCATAGTAGAATATGCCGACAGCACCACTGAAACATTTGATTTTGGCTCTAATAAAGGGGTTCATGCCTGGGAACAAATAGTAGGAAATATCCACCTGACCAAAGCAGCCTCAGGGATAACCATCAAATGCAAATATGATAACCAGAACGGTTATGTCTGGTTTGACAGCCTCCGTTTACAGGAAGGAAAAAACAGCACAGAGATTCAATATGATCCCTCAGGCAATTATCCCCTTGCCGTAACCAATGCCTTGGGTCAATCAGTGGGTATGCAATATGATACAAGTGGCAATTTGACGCATGTCACCGATCCTGCGGGAAAAACCACGTCGTTCGGATATGATGATTTAGGACGCATGACAAATGTCACCGGAGTATTGGGAAATAATGCCCAATACACCTAT
>NZ_JUEE01000022.1:0-17348 GCF_000802135.1 Desulfosporosinus sp. BICA1-9 | reverse complement strand
TCTCGTGGCCGTCATGCACAAACTTCTTCACTACATATTTGCTGTTCTTCGTGACCAAAAGCCCTTTGTGATTAAACGACCTGAAGATCATCAAACTTGGAGGACAACAAAGCCTCAACCAGCAGCTGCTTAAAGGAATAGTTTGGATACGACAGAGCCATTCGGATCGTGTCAAAGGTGATGCGAGGGATACCGGAGGGCGTTAGACCGAGGATATGCTCGCCATCATCCTATTGACACGTGCACTACACCCAAACGCTTGAAGACTGCAAAGTCTCTTTTACTCCAGAGAGTTACCCCAAATTGAAAGAGAGTTTGCTTGGCTAGCGCCGAGCGTCCCGTTTCTCTAGGTGGGCTTCCCAAAAATTAACGTTTAGGTCATTGTTCGGATTTTTCAATGGCTTAGTTTGTTATGCCGTATTTTACAAACCGAAAATTAAAAGAAATAATCAGACAAACTCTTGACTTTTATTAGCTGGTCTGTAGCTAAACTTGAGATCACTATTACTTTGCACCGGATTCTGTTTGATATGGCCAGTTATTGATACCCCCTAGATTATGGACATTGGTATAGTTCATCTTAGCAAGTGCTTGAGCAGCTATAGTGCTTCGACTTCCACTTCGACAGTAAACGAATATGACAGCATCATTGTTTCGAAGCTTTTCGGGTGCCTGTGAGTTGATAACCTCGACTGGGATTAACACACTACCAGGAATACGCTTTTCATTGTTTTCTGCTACAGTCCTGACATCAAGTAGAACAATACCTTTTTCTGCATCTAAACGTTTCTTAGCTGTTTCAGCCGAAATAGTTTGAACGGTGACTTTTTTATCACTGTCAGATCGAACTTGAGCACACCCCACAGTGCTGAGGAAACTTACGACAACTACAAAGATAACCAAAAACACGCTTTTTTTCATATACTTTTCTCCCCATAATCTTTGATTTCGATAATATTCTTCTTATTAATCTTATCTTATTTCCTTAAACAAGACAATTATTCATTACTGGAAGACGAGTGTACATTTGTCCTGAATCTACAAGGACATGAATGATAAGGTCACTTTGCTCGCTATTTTTGACAATGCGAGCAAAAAAAGGCATTCCTACCTCCGACCTCCATCTTTTGAATCATTTCATGGCACGACAGACACGCTTTTCCCTCCCGGTCATACGATTGAAAATGTGGATTATAGCCCCCAGTAAAATCGTCCCAAGGAGCAAATCTCTCTTCCATATCTCCACCTAAACGGATAGAATCCTTAAGAATAGTAACCAAGGAGTGATATAAGCCTACTTTATCATCCCTACTAAGCGAAGAAATTAAACGAGTCGGTAAAATACCCGCTCTAAATAACCCTTCATTAGAATAAGCATTGCCAACACCCGCGATATTTTTTGGATTCATTAGCCAAGGCTTGATCATACCCCTTTTCCCCTCAAAAAGTTGTATAAAATCTTCAGCACGGAAGTTTGGATCTAGAGGATCCTTTCCCAGTTCCTGTAATTTCTCATTTAGTGGTTCCTGCCCAAGATAGTGCAGATAGCCCAATGTAAGAGAGCAAAAGAAGAGCACCGAACCGTCCGATAAGCCAAAAACGACACTAGCTTTTCCAGGTAACTCTTTAATACTTTGTTTTAATTCCTCTGCATCACTGTGGAGAACCTCAGATTGCGAAAGTGTTTCAATGTTTTCCGCAGGTAAGTAATAAAGCCTGCCATCCAACATCATGTGAGTCAGAAGATAATGATCGTTGTCAAGATGGAAAATTAGGTATTTACCTCTCCGGGTGATGTCTTTTATATGTCTACCTGTCATACGTTGGCAAAAATCTGCACTTTCCAGGTTAAGACTTTTTGCTCGTAGGACATTACTTTCAATAATTCGTTTATCCTTAACCCACTTAGTTAAATAATTCTTGTATATTTCCATTTCGGGAGTTTCAGGCATTCTGTTACCTCCATGTCAACTTTGGTTGAACGAGTTCACTCCTGTAGAAACAGAGGAGGTTAGCTTTGCTAACCTCCTCTGTCTAAGCACTATAATTATCTACATACCACCGACCGGAGGAGAGAAAGCAACAGTATCTTGGTTTTGCAAGACTTGCTCTAATTCGGCTCCTCGACAATTGACCATACAGATTGCCACTTGTTCTAACGGCAGATTATGCTTTTTGATGATATCTATTACCCGACTGTTCTCTTCTAATTGTGTTTTTTCCTGCATAAATCTGCCTTCACGAAGATCTCCAAAAAGCTTAACATTAACTTCCATAGGTTTTACCTCCTTATTTTGACTAAAACTGCTTCCCTATTTTCTTTTCTCCTTTTTAAAATTTACGACTTACTTATAACTGAAGCACTTGATCAAGCTCTTCGCCCGTGAAATCCCAAATAGCATTATGGGGAGGTACTGGTTCACTGAAGAATTCCGGTAAGCGGTCATCCTTGTTGGTAAATCCAGCCGATGCATTGAAATCCCTTTCAGTCTTCAGTATCATGCGCCCCATATTAAACCAGTCATCTACGGACCAATTCGTTCCATACTTGGCATTAATCATCTCAATTAAAGCATGCGAAACTGGTTCATAATCTAAGATCGCAAACGCTGTAAACACGCAAAGTCCTGCAGAATCAATAGCGGCCGTTGCAATTTGCAAGTTCCTTGAAAGCTCAATCTGACCATCTTTAAGCAACGGGTCTACATGACCTCCAACTTTCAAGATATTATGAGTCACCGAGTACCCTGCAGTATGGTCGGCACCCATTGGAGTAGTAGCATAGGTAACCCCAATCCCCTTGACGGATCTTGGGTCATAAGCAGGTATACTCTGATGTTTAACCGTCGGAATTCGGGTTACCCCAAAGGCTTTACCCGTGAAATCCGCTCCATTTCCCAAGATACGGCCCAGAGGAGTACCTTCTTTAATCTCTTCTTTGAATAATTTCAAGATTCCCTTTCCATCCCCCCAAGGAAGAATACCCGCTTCCATGGCCACCATCATGGTTCCGGCGGTCTCAATCGTATCGATACCTATGTCATTGCAAATCTGATCGACCTCCGCAATAACATCGAGATCATCGACTGTGCAGCCTGCCCCAAAGCCCCAGATCGTTTCATATTCAAAACCAGAGGTTAAGTATTTTTCATCTTTATCATTATAAGTTTGAGAACAACGAATGACACACCCGACATGACAGCCATGTGTAGGATCACCCTTTCTGCTCATGATCGTGTCATACATGGTTTCACCGCTAATCTTTTCCGCCCCATCAAATTGCCCCATTCGGAAATTCTTAGTAGGCAGTCCACCAGCCTCATTAAGAATGTTGATAAGCACATTAGTTCCGTACTTGGGTAGGGCATTTCCACTGACAGGGTGACTAAGCAACCCCTTATTGAAAAGCTGAGCTGCATCTTTGAATTTCTTTCGATCATGAATCTGAATGCCTTCCCCGTCATTATCATCCAGCGTTATGTATTTAATCTTCTTAGAACTCATAACAGCACCAAGTCCACCCCGTCCTAAGCTGCGAATATGCCCTTTGGGGTCTTTAACTGAAATATTAGCCGCGGACATTTTGAACTCCCCTGCTTGCCCAATCGTGATGACCCCAGTATTTTCACCATATCTAGAGGTTAGAGTATGGATGACTTCATAGTTGCCCTTTCCCAGAAGTTCTGTCTCTTCATTGATTTTTACTCCGTCTTTATGGACGTGAAGATTGTACCATTTATCTCCGTCTGGAATGTCCTCAATTATCAAAGCCTTTACCCCCAGCTTTGCCAATCTTTGGGACGCCGTTCCTCCAGAATTACTTTCTTTGATCCCACCGGTTAACGGACTTTTGGCACCGGCTGATAAACGTCCTGCGTTAGCAGCCATAGTGCCCGTAAGCAACCCCGGTGCAAAGACTAATTTGTTTTTACTGCCCAGTGGGTGACAAGTTGGCTCAACTTCTTGGGCTATTATAACCGAAGTTAGCCCCCGGCCTCCAAGCAGCTTCCATTCTTCTGGTACTTCCTCCGCGACAAACGAAAGTTGGGCCATGTTGACACGATAAATTTTCACGAATGCACCCTCCAAAACCTCTTTTTTGTGAACTCGCCCTGTTTCACTTACAACTATTATTTGACATGTGTTCTTTAGCTATACATAGCTGACCAACAGCAGACTAGGTCAAATGCCACGCTTACCCAAGCGTGGCATTAAGAATTTTCACATGATTAAAAGAGTCGACCTCCAGTGTACCCTGTATAACCAAATCTACCGAAATCAGCTTGAAAACCTTGGTCAACAACAACGTTTCTTGTCGTCGTCTGATAATAATGCTGGGGAACATCGACAATATTCTGACGATTAATATTCACAATAGGATGAATCACCGGAACAATACGTTGAGTGTAATAGTCTCGCACGCAATATTGTGGAGGACAACAAATTGGTTTACCTACACAACCATACATCAGATAACACACCTCCTTCTATTTGTTACATTATATTCATATAAACATTTTTGGGAACTTTTATCATTTAAGTAATTTATTTCTATAATCGATATAAAATAGCTTCCTTGATTAAACAAATGCATAATTTGAATACTTCTACAAATTAAAAATGTTTTGAAAGAATTACTTTTATATGGTATATTCTAAATGAATAGCTATTCATATTATTAAATTGGGAGGGGGAGGACATCACTATGAGTGTGACAGCTGAACTAAATGCACTTGTGGAGAAAATGAACGCAAACCCAGAGCATATCAAGGAAGAAAAAGACCGCGTGTTTCAAATTAATCTTGAGGAAAGTGGTTCATTACAAATAGTCCTTAAAAACGGTCAAGTGGAAGTAGTAGAAGGAAATGTACATAATGCAGAGGTAACCTTAATCCTCAATGAGAAAAATTTCTCAAAATTACTCAATGATAATCTTAATGCAACGATGGCCTTTATGACTGGTAGTTTAAAGGTTGAAGGAAAAATGGGATTAGCTTTAAAGCTTCAAGAGATCGTTAAATCCTATCAGTGAACTCGTTCAACTAAAGTTGAACATCGAGTCTTCGGTGACGTAAGTCTCCAATGGAGACTTATGCCGAAGGCGCAGATCCACAGACGAATACTTTCGCGCCGTAGGATGGACTCTACCTCCTTCGCCGCCAAGTGTTCGTATTGGGAAGACGGCTCGGCGAAACCCTCCACAGGAGGCTTTCGTCACCGAAGCGGAGCCAGGCGTACCACTCCCACTTGAAGTGGGAGTCTTACAATTGGATAAAAACGGGTAAAAGTCGTAAATTATGTAGGAATAAAGAAGAGCGGGTTTAACCCGCTCTTCTTTATAGTCGTATGTTTCAAACGATACAAAGTCCATTAAGGACTTACGTACTTGATTATGTCTTTCTGAAGAAAGAACTTCCCCTTTCGCGTATCCTATAGCCAAAAGGTTAATAGGTTCAAGAATATCTCTTTTTTCCAATTTCTAGGATTTCTCTACGATCATACCGCTTAATCAATCATGATTATTATAGCTTCGGTTGCTTAACCTGCGGTTATTAATTTCTTCTCCGTCCAGCATTTTTACGGCAAAGTGGGCACCCTCAAGAATTTGTGCCAAAACGTTGAGTGGGGTAGTTGCCACCTCTCGGTACATCCTGTGGGTATAGACATGTCGAACGTTGGGAAACTCTTGCTTAAACAAACGCCGAGCTTTGTTGCCAGCATCATCGGCATCCAAAAGTACGCAGACCTCATCCTCACTATACTCCGCAATCAATTCTTCTAACTTATCAAGCCCCAATGTCCCATAGGTACAGACGATCTCCACCGGTTCATCCAAAATCCGTTCCAGCTGCTTTTTGTCGGTTTTCCCTTCTACAATAATAACTCTATTCATTATTTCACCTATACTTTCGGTCACTCTGCTGTTCTGTCATTTATTATACCTAGCATTATCCTCTACCCATTGTTCTCGTTCTATACGGAGATTGTTATTCAAGAGCTCAACAAAGCTACTTCACCAATCGGTTAGATCCTCTACCAAAGTCTCGATGTTTAACTTTAGTTTAAGGAGTTCATTATTTTGTTAGTAGCAGCGAACATTTTTCTACATACTGCTGAATCATTCTTTGCACTACAGACGAGTCGAGCTTGCCATGCATACTAGGCGTTTCGAAGAAACGTTTTGGTAATTTCACCTGCCGAGGATCAAAACCTAGTTTTTCTTTAATGCGTAGCTTCGTCGCCAAAACCTTTTTGCCGATTGTTGTGAGATCTTCGTCTGTAAGTTCATAGCCAACAGCCTTTAGCGCTTTCAGGACTGTTTCTCGGTTATACAATTTTCGAGCGAAGAGACAGATAACTAGAGAGTTTAGAACACAGCGTTCGAGTTCTTCGTCGAATAGTGCATCGACGGCTTTGTTCTCGTCAAATTGTTTTATAGATTGGTCAACCGCGTAACCAGCATTACATAAATGTGAGTGCCGAGCGCCTACGGTAAGCCCAACTATGTTTCCATAGCCCGTGTGATAACCTGGGATTTCATTGCCGGCAACCTGAAGAGCAAAGTCTTTGCCCCCATGCTTCTCTCCAGCAGATCGTGTCCCCTCTCCCAGAACACGATAAAAATCATTCTCACGGTTCGCTAGATACATGACAGCCCGATAATACTTATTCGTATCTCCAAAGGCTAGCGGAAGAAGAGTTTCTGCTTCCGTCACAATCCCTTTCATTAAGCTTTCAGTTGCCCAAGCCAAGGAGACACCAGTCGATATGGCATCCAAGCCTGTCTTTTCCACCGCTTCGATAAGATGTAAGACTTCATCCGTCTTGCTAATGCCGAGTAACGTTCCCAGAGCATAAATAAGCTCATAATCGTAAGCAACGCTCACCGATTCATAGTCATAACCCTCGTCAAAGACTCGTCGAAATTGGCCAATATGAATACATCCCACAGGACAACCCGTACAAGCCATCTTACGGACGAGATTATTCTTGACAAAGGATTCTCCGCTGATTTGATCAGCCCCATCAAAGCGGTTATCCGTCAGATTTTTGGTAGGCAAAGCTCCTAATTCGTTGATTGCTTCCACATTGATTGAGGTGCCCTGGTCATGATATTTTGACATGAGATCCGTTTCAGTGACCGATTTGAAAATCGATTGATAAACACGAAAATAGTCTTTAGGGTCTTGGATTTTCGTGGTCTTGTCTCCAGTAACCACAATAGCCTTCAGGTTTTTGCTCCCCATCACAGCACCTAACCCTAGCCGACCAAAATGCCGATAAGTATCCACGCAAACGCTGGCAAACTTGACCATCTTCTCTCCAGCAGGACCGATTCTCATAATGCTACGCTTACCGCTTCCTTTTTCATGATCTCGAATAAATTGGCCAACAGTATCCGAATCCATTCCCCATATTGCACGAGCATCTTTGATTTCGATGTTTCCGCCATTAAACGAAATATAAGAAGGCCGAGAGGCTTGACCATGAATTACGACCGCATCATAGCCTGCCATCGATAACGTCAAGGCCAGTCTTCCTCCCACGTAACTTTCCCCTAACTCACCTGTCAAGGGAGAAATAAACATCCCCACAGTCTTGGTAATCAGGGGGTAAATTCCAGAGATTGCGCCAATTGCCAAGACCATCGGTTGTTCGGGGGCTAAGGGTGGAAGTTCTGGTCGCATAGTCTCCTCGAGCAATTTAGACGCCACACCAACCCCACCGAGATACTCGGTCAAATCAGTCCTCCGCGTGATTTTAATTATGCCCGTAGCGAGATCTATGTCTAAAACCCGAATCGCCTTTTCGTATAACATCACCGTACCCCCTCTGTTAACTGTAAACATCCATGTGGACAAAATCGCGCACAGACACCGCAATGTTTACAGACAATAGGTTTTTTGGTGTCAGGGTCGAAATAGATAGCATCGACTGTGCAGGCAAGAACGCAGCGTTGACATCCGACACAGTTATCTTTGTCTAGAATTACCCCTCCACCTTGACGCTTGACAAGGGCTCCGGTCGGACAAACTTCTGCACAGGGAACGTCCCCTTGGCAGGCTTGGCAGACAATCGCTACAAACTTGCCCGATAATCCTCCACTTGTTTTGATGCGAATAGCACTTTTTAAAATGGAATGGTCCTGCTGATTTACGCTGGCACAAGTTATCATACAAGATAAACAGCCTATACAACGATTCATTTGCATGGCTTTTAATACTTTCATAGTCGAACCTCCAGATTATGATCTTCTCAATTATGTATAGTCCATTATATCTGCTAATCGAATTATATTAAAGCTACAGTCCAAGTAAAAATGCTTAGATAATAATCGTTCTGTCTTATATATGACACTTTTTAATTATAAGAAAAGCAACCTCAATGTGGTTTTCTTTAGGTCCCCATTCAATTAAATCAACCGTTGACTCGATGTTCAACTTTAGTTAACCGAGTTTACTGGGGATTACCTGAGTAAAGAGCCAAGATTTTTCTTTCAGATCTCTTCCTTTTATCACTACCTTATTGCCATAGACTTCTATATATAAACCCTTAATAAGAGGTTCTCTTGTTCTAGATTGACCTTCAGCACGACGTACGATGGTATAATGTACTGCGCCAGTATGAACTTTAGTGTAAGGTTGGTTTAATACCACACTATTATCCGACAAATCAGCGTGAGTGTGGGAATTAAAGAGTATCGCTTCTTCACTTTCTGGTTGTAGTTTTTACTTCCAGAAAATGTATTGCTCAAAATTCGTACTTCAGTCATAATGGTAACAACGATTATATCATATCAATCCCACCGCTTCTTCTAAAGCGATCTTAATGAGTTAGGGGAATTAGAGTAATTATGATGTTAAACGTGAAAAGTTTCCTTATGTTAGTCTTATGTTTGATCTTAACAGGCTGCTCCACTATCCCTACCCTGTCATCCTCATTGACTCCTTCTGAGGTCTCAGGAGTCGTACAGCAACCCTCAACCAATCCAGAACCCAAAGCTCCTAAAACAGAAGCGATCACACTTGTCGCGACAGGCGACATTTTAATGCACAACACTCAGATTTGGGGAGGCCAACAACTGGAAGGATCATACAACTTCGATTCCTTCTTCTCTCCAGTGGAACACTTGATTAAAGTTGGCGACTATGCCTCAACCAATTTTGAAGCACCCATGGCAGGACCGGACTCTGGGTATACTGGCTACCCCCTGTTCAATAGTCCAGATGCTATAGCTGATACCTTTAAAAAGTCTGGATTTGACCTAATAGTAACCGCCAACAACCATATCCTAGACAGGGGATATAAAGGTGCGCTTCGAACCTTAGAAGTTCTACGAAACGCTTCATTGGATACCACCGGTTGCTTTTCAAATCTTGAAGCGCATAACTCACCGCTTATTAAATCAGTTCGCGGCATTAAGATTGGATATATTGCTTATACTTACGGCGTCAACGGCATCCCTCTCCCACAGCATGCCCCCTACTTGGTCAATATCATGGACCCTGACAAAATCATGGCAGATATCTCTACTCTGAGACCAAAGGTGGATGTTTTAGTCTTAGTACTGCACTGGGGCGAGGAGTATCGTCAACAACCCACAGAACAACAAAAGGAACTCGCCCAAAAGTTTCTCGAAGCTGACGTTGATGTGATTTTGGGAAGTCATCCTCATGTCATTGAACCCATGGAAATTAAGAAAATTAATGGCAAAAACAAATTCGTCATCTATTCCCTGGGCAACTTCATCAGTGCGCAGAACGGCCTGGAAAGAAACAGCGGGCTGGTACTTAATCTGCAGTTTGTTAAAGACTTTGACACTAATACCACAAGCCTGAAGAAGATTTCGTATGATGCTACTTATTCTCACGCTTATCGAAGTAACGGCAAACTTCAATATAGGGTTGTGCCGATCTTAGAAACCATTCAAAAAATCAAAGACGGCACCGAGCAAATTCTAACACCTCAAGATCTGCCTATTTTAGAGAAAGCTCTAGAACAGACAAGGAAACAGTTAGGCGATCCTATGCACGAGTTGTAATGGGTTCTAATGAGTTCTAAACTCTACACAAGAACAAATATGTCAAAACAAACGCGTTCACTCTATTGAAGAAACTTATATCCTATCCCTCTAATGGTTTTTAAATACTTTGCTTCTTTAGGATTATCTTCAATCTTCTCTCTTAGGTGGCTTATGTGAACCATTATGGTATTAGCATCCCCATAATACTCCTCCTCCCAAACTGCTTCATAGAGTTGTTTCTTCGTATAGACCCTGCCAATATTATGCATAAATAGTTCAAGGAGCTTATATTCCTTAGCATTAAGCTCTAGTAGCTGACCAGCTTTATAGACACTACACCCATCATGATCCAGAGTTAAATCCCCAATCGCTAATCTAGAGTCTTGGTTTGCTGTCTTGCTTGCATAGTTATAAGACCTTCGCAGCTGGGCTTGAACTCTTGCTACAAGTTCCAGTGCACTAAAAGGTTTAATCATATAATCATCTGCACCAAGTCCTAATCCTAAAATTTTATCCATATCCTCTCCCCGAGCAGTTAAAAAGATGACCGGAATTTCACTCGTTTCTCGTATCTTGCGAAGCAGATTAAAACCATCTAATTTTGGCATCATGACGTTGAGTATAGCAAGATCAATCGAATGTTTTAGAAAGATTTCGTGAGCTACTAAACCATTAAACGCATCATAAACATGATATCCTTCCTTAATAAGCAACAGCTTTAAAAGCTCACGGAGATCTTTCTCATCTTCGGCAATCAAGATTCAAAACATCACTCCTCTTGTCAGTTTAAGGCAATTTGTTCCATAAGCTTTCTTCCCCTTCCATCCTTAAAAATCCTTTTTTATAATACTAAAAACGAACTCCTCCTAGACTGAAGTACTAGGGGGGTTCGTTTTTTTGCAAGTCCGATCTCCAATTAACAACCGACTCTGTTAAAAGCGATATCTAAGGCCTCTTTAACTGTCTGAGCATAATCAAGCTTTAAGCTCTTTCTTTCATCTAGATAGGCTTCTTCATAAGCAATGCTCCTCACCTTTTTGGCCCAACCGCCCGATGGTTCTAGGATCACGACTGGTTTAAGATTAAGATACGCGGCAGATAATTCACCCAAGGTGCCATTCCCTCCAGCAACCATAATCAGAGCATCCGAAGAATGAACAAGTATTAAGCTCCTGTAATCAAAGCTTAGTCCTGTCGAGATAGGAATATCTATATATTGATTGGCCCGATCCAACGAATCTCCCGGTAAAATTCCAACGACTAGCCCATTAGCCTCCTTGGCTCCCCTAGAAGCACACTCCATCACACCATTCGTCCCACCAGTTAAGAGGACCGCTCCTCTTAGGGCAATTTCCCGTCCTACATCATGAGCCAATTGTTGAAGTTCTTTCGGTATATCCCCTGATTGGCCGATCACCCCGATTCGTATCACTAATCACTCACCCTTTCTGCATTGACAATGCTCAATAATCTTTTATCTTAATCTATAATAATCCAATCGATCTAAAAATAGTCAGCATTATAAGTATTACAACCGATGAAATTATTGCATACAAGCCATTCCGACGAGGCCCTACCTGGAGCGGCGACTGACCAGTCAACCCGGATATGGCAATAACAGTGGCTGAAGAGGGGGAAATGGAAATTCCCATCGCCCAACTAATAGCTAAAACCAGGGCCAGATAAGTCGGACTTACACCGTAAGCAGCAGCTTTAACTGTTCCTCCGATAATCGTGACTGAAACAATGGGGTGAATACCTATAGCCGACAGCGTGAGTACGAAGAGAATAATTACGATTGCAAGTAATAAGGCGTTTTGTCCGACCAAAATGGATAAAATCTTGGAGATATTTGTTCCTAAGTGAGAGAAATTGATACTTGTGGCAAACAGGCCTGCACCCATAAAAAGAATTATTTCATTTTTTAATTTCGGCAAATTTTTAAAGTAATTTCCCTTAAATTCAGTAATCAGCACTTTAAACCGACCAATTATTCCCAGCCAGAGGACAGGGTATATTAAGCACGCCATGGAAACCACGATGACTGTATGTATTCCAGTAATAAGTGATACTGCCGCAATGGAAAGAATCAAGATTATACTAAAAACACTTAATTCTACTGCTTTTCGAACATCAAGATCCACTATTGGTTCCTCAACCACGCCTGTAAAAGCATTACCGATTTTTCTCTCTTCATACATGGTCACGAAATAACCGACCAAACCAGCGATAACACCGCATAAAATTCCATAAGGAGAAAATAATGGCCAACTTGCTTCACTCAATTGGATAATTAGGGCTATGGCCGCAGTTGTAGGAGCCCAGATTGTGCATGTAGCAAAACCACGGAGGATTGCAGCGCTTAACAGCTTTTTATTAGAACTTAAACTACTAGCCTGACTAATTTGAAGCACAAGCGGAACCACTGCTAAATTGACCAGTACGCCTACAAAAGCAGAAATAAAGCTCACGAGAAGGTAAAAACGACCGTTGTTATACACGTAGCGCCTAAACACACCTTGTAAGGCTTCAAAATAACCTCCATGCTGAATGGGGATACCTAACAGAGGTACTAAAGTGAACATGACGACTAGATATATGTTTTCTTGTAAAGCTTGCTGCCATACGCTTAGAGGAGCATGATAATACAGGAAAAGAAACGTGCTAAGAGCAAACGTCAGGACTCCAATGATCAAGGTTGTGCCCGAAATGAACATGAAACTGAGCACAATTATGATTACCATGATGACTAAGTTGAGATCTTGAATCAGACTTGACTTGATGAACAGGTTCACTAGAAAAATAATCGCAATGCTAAAGGTGAGTATGCTACGAATCCGGGACAAAATCTCCGACATTTCTTAACTCCTCGAATCATTCAAATTGAATTCTATCGTTATCGAACCATTATAGCATGCCTAATCACCGTAAAACAGGGGGACAGGTTCTATGTTTCCTCCCGAAACATAGAACCTGTCCCCCTTTACCCCTATTTTTAAGAAGTTAAATGAAAAGCATTTACTAGTTCATTCAATCCTCAATGCTTAGCTCTAGGATGGTCAACTCGTCATTGTTGTCGCTTAAACTGAATCCACGAATATAGGATAGGCTCGAAAGCAGCAAACAGAACTAACGCAAAATACACAACTGCACTTCCTGTACCAGGCAAAAATGCCAGAATACACATTAAGAAGCCAATTATAAACCATACGAATCCACCATGACGATGAGACTTTGCCCATACAGTCTCATTGGCAAGAGTCCATGGGGTTTTAATTCCCACAAAATAGTTCTGTTTAAATTTCGGCATTAAATTACCGAGGACTATAAAAAGAATACCGATCATCAATTTAACGATTGTGTCAACTTTAATAAACGTAGCACCCAAACTTATGGAGAGAGTCACCATTTGCAAGATCACCAGAAACACGACTAGCATCAGCCTAATGATAAAGTATTGTGGTTTGAATCGTTCGTAATTTTCTTTCTTTGGATCAATTTTTGGTAGAACTGTCGCCATAATGGTGATTGCGATACAAGTCACCGGTAACATAAAAGCCCAGGGGAATTTCGGATACCAGGCATCAATTTCACCTTGGATATTCCAGTGCATCGGAATCTCCTCTGGAAGCCTACCGAACACGAACACTGTAATAAGCACAGGAAGCACGGAAATAGCCCACATCAACCTCATCATTGTCTTCTCATTTTTCATTTTGCTCCACTCCTCTCAACTCAATTAACCAAGCCATGATTTCCTCAATCACGGAAGTGTTCAGTTCATAGAAGATGTATTTACCGTCTCGTCGATCCATAACAAGTCCCCCATCTTTCAATACGGAAAGATGGTGTGACACCGTGGCCTGCGTCATAGAAAAGCGAGCAGCAATATCTCCCGCAGTCATATCCCCATTCTTTAGCAAATTCAGGATTTCTCGTCGGGTTTTGTCTGACATCGCCTTTAAGGATTCATGAAACCCCATGTCGATCTCCCTTCATTTAGATAACCATCTAAATGTTATTGTAATATATTTAGGCTAATAAAACAATATACATTTAGACGTTTTTCTAAATGTATATTGTAACTCATTCTTTTTTAAGAAACGGGTAATATAAGCTGTCTATTAGAGCAGATTTTATTTATAATGACCCTAAGTACTTTTTGAGAAGAAAATCCTAGGAGACTCTGTCGCCAAAGGAACAGGCGATGAAAAAAACAAGGGGTTTTCAAGCTATCTACCCGATTATTTTAATAACAACACCTCAAAAGAGATTATCATAGATAACGCAGGAATAGACGGGCTGGAAAGCATAGGCCTGCTGGAACAGCTCCAAAGCAGAAGGCTTGAGAAAACAATCAGCGAATCGGATTTAATCTTGGTCTCTATCGGTGGAAATGATGTTAGAAACATTCTCTCAATGAACGATCTCGCCAAAGATGATGCCTTTAAGGTGAGATTGGATAACAGTTTAAGCAGTTTAGAACAAACTCTTAAAGTCCTAAGAACTACCAATCCGAATTCCAACGTAGCTGTTCTAGGTCTATATAATCCATATGCCAAGGCAACCAGCGTCGAAGACACTAGACTTTTGAATACATGGAACTATAATGTCCAACAACTCGTTGAAGAAGATCAGCGAGCAATTTTCATTCCAACCAATGACTTACTGAAATTTAATCTTGACCGATATATCGCTAAGGATGGCCTTCATCCGAACTCTGCAGGATATCAAGCACTCTCCAATAGAATTAGTAAATCAGTTGAAACTATTATTTCCAATCAGTCAATGCAGTGAAATAAATTTGTTTCAGACAATGTACAAATCTCTTCTGAGCCCTTATAATCAAGATACCCCCCTTACCCCGGATCGGTTAATGCTTAGATCAGTAAAAATAGATTGGAGTATTTTGATGAAACAAACTTGGATGAAATATTCGTACTTGTTTACTATCTTATTTTTTACCTTAGGCTTTTTTAATATTGGCTTTGCCTGGATCGGTTTTTTCTGTCTTATTATGCCCTTTGTATTTGTAATCAAAGATAATAAACGAACCTGGTGTCAAAGCTACTGTCCTCGATCAAATCTATTTACCAGACTGTTCGCTAGAATTGGGACACACCGCCAACCTCCAAAATGGCTGATCAACGGCACAGGAAAACGAATTATGCTGATCTACTTTACGTTAAACTTTCTAATGATATGTCTTTCTACTTTAATGGTATTTCTAGATAACAGAGATCCTCTAGAAAAAATAAGATTCTTGATGGCTTTCCAACTTCCCTGGAATATGCCAAACCTTCTCTCTATTGGAGCAATACCAGATTGGGCTGTACATTTGGGGTATAGAGTTTATTCCATGATGTTTACAACAACAATAATTGGCCTCTTGCTTAGTTACA
Source organism: Desulfosporosinus sp. BICA1-9 (assembly GCF_000802135.1). Classification (NCBI taxonomy): domain Bacteria; kingdom Bacillati; phylum Bacillota; class Clostridia; order Eubacteriales; family Desulfitobacteriaceae; genus Desulfosporosinus; species Desulfosporosinus sp. BICA1-9. The sequence goes on along the minus strand of NZ_JUEE01000022.1, from coordinate 1,922 downwards.
GATACAGAGCGAGAACCTGGTGCGCCATATGTCCAATGGGCACGTTATCAGGCTTTGCTATAAGAAAGCCTATTACCTTAGGGACTAACGAACATGTTGCAAAATGAGAATAAAAATTTAGGCAGTAATCAACATACTCCTTCCCACTCAGATCAGGTTCTACTTCAAAGTAGTCCGCAGCTTCTTTAAGGTAATTATTTTCGCAAACATGGGAAATGTAAATCTTAAACTCTTGGTTGTCAGGATTGCTTAGTAATTGCTTAATGACCTTAGGGGTTGAAGTAAAGCAACGGTTAAATTATAAAAAAACAAAACTGCTCTTATTCTTTGAGAGCAGCTTTGTTTTTATTCGGGAAAACAGGGGGAGAGGTCCAGTGTTTTACCACTTGTTGCCGTAAAGCCCCTAGTTTAAACTATGGGGATATAAGGCAATCCATAAAACACTTGTTCTCTGCATAAACCTTTTATGGTATAATATACCTAATATGCTCTTTGAAAATCAAACATATGGGGTTGTGGCAGAAAGGCTGCCGCGTAAAATGTTTGCCGACTAATGTAGGAGTATATTTGGCGAAATGCGAAAACCAAGCAGTAGCCAATTAAGAAAAGCATTGCTTTTTCGTTAAACGGTGGGACACATCGGGATAGCTTGTGGGACTGAACCGGGTTGCCGGGCAGGATGAACCAAGAATCCCCTAGATTTATCTACGGGGAGTTGTCAAACTGTATCAATTGATGCAAAGGTCCTGCGGATCCCTTTTTGATACTCCACCTTGGGATAGCCAATAATCACAAATAATCCTTCTCGACTTTTATAGCGGATGCCATACTTCTGTCTAAACTTCTGAGCAGCTTTCCCGTTTTGAATTAAAGGATGTATAGCCCCAAGCATGCATGTCCCTAATCCTAGCGACTCTGCAGCGATCATGGCATAAGTAGCAGCAACAATGGGGTCGGCAGGGTCAGAATAAGGGGACCCATAGAAATACAGCGCTACGGGAGCATCATAATTTACTAGGTTTATCCCTTTATTCATGTTGTCTAGATACAAGTCCATTGTCGGTCGCACAAATCCCCTGAAAAGTTCATCATTGGCCTTTCCCCAGAATGGCCGCATAAGTGCCAAAAACCATCCTGATACAAGCCATTTTAGCCCTTCTAGATAATCGCAAAAGTCCTTTGCAAACTGTTGAACTTTTATTGAGCTGTCAAGAACAAGAAGGTTTACATCCGAAGGAGGTAAGCCCATCGGAGCTGTTTGGGCTGCTGCTATGACTTTTTCTATAAGTTCTTTTTCCACAGGAACCTCTTTAAACTCGCGAATACTGCGGCGGCGTTGCAAGAGGTTCAGCACTTCCTCATAAGAGGCCTTTTCCTGTTGGTCGGGCAGAGTCCATAAATCTTCTGGAATGAGACATCGGCCATAAATCTTAATTGCTTCTTGCGGGCAAATCGCCATACAATGCCCACATCCGATACAACCATAAACAGAACCCTTACTGATCACTTTGCCGTTTTTTCGAGAAAGATTAAAGCCTTTACATACTTCGATGCATAAACCACATCCCGTACAAAGGCTAATGTCGATCGAAATCTTAGCGGATTCTTTGGTCCTTGAAGTAGGTATTGCCATTAGTTAGCTACCCCCTCTAATTAAAATCCAACGTACTTCCTGCCATAGCCCACTTAAATACACTTGGAAATTCTGTCGCTAACTTACTCAGCATCCCCATACCAGTACAGTGATTTGGCGCTAAACAATCCAAATTGAGTCCTCGCAAATAGTCTATCGTTTGTTGCTGCTGATCCGGAGTAGCTGGGCCAAGATGAGTTCCTCCAATGATCGCTCTTACTTTATGCTCCCCAGTCACTCTCTTCGCATGTTCTACGATGTTCACCAATCCTGAGTGTGCGCAGCCGAG
>NZ_JUEE01000021.1:0-19670 GCF_000802135.1 Desulfosporosinus sp. BICA1-9 | reverse complement strand
CTTCATGACATACGAGACCTCCGTGATCTAACTCGATATCGCAAAAAGTTAGTTCAAGAGGTTACTCAAGAAAAGAATCGAATCCACAAGATTCTTCAAGATGCCAATATTAAAATCACCACCTATGTTTCGGATATCTTTGGAGTTTCTGGCCGTTGTATCTTAGAAACCCTAATTCAAGGAGAAACTTTAACTGCGTCTAAACTTCGTAATATGGTTTTTGGGCCTATAAAATCAAAAATCTCTGATTTAATGGAAGCATTAAATGGAAATGTCCGCCCACATCATCGAGATATGATCCGTTATTCCTGGAATCACCTTTTATATTTAGAAGAGACCATAGAACGCGTTGAACGTCAAATTGATGAGTGTTTAAAACCATTTCGTAATGAAGTTGAATTACTAGATACAATTCCTGGAGTTAACCAAAGAGCTGCAAGTATTATGATCGCCGAGTTCGGTACAGATATGTCTGTATTTCCTAATGATAGCCATCTCTCATCTTGGAGCGGAATTAGCCCAGGTAATAATGAAAGCGCTGGTAAAAAAAAAGGGAGTAAAACGAAACGAGGTAATAAAGCTTTAAAAGGTGTTTTATGCGAATGTGCATGGGCTGCATCTGTTACAAGAAATACACGATTATCAGCAACCTATTGGCGTTTGGTAAAACGTTTAGGCAAAAACAAAGCCATAGTAGCTGTAGCTCACTTAATTCTTAGAATAGCCTATCAAATTTTACAAACTAAAACCCCATATCAAGAACTTGGTACACAGTTTATCGAAAATCAGGAGAAGAAGAAAGAACAACGTTTGATTAAGGCACTAGAATCAAAAGGATACCAAATAGTTAAAGCATCATAACCTCCGTGCGTAGCTATAACAGTGTTCTCGGGCATGTTATTGTCTTTTTAGGGGTAGGTGATTTGGAAACAAAGATTTAGAGGGTTTTGAGGGTTTTGAGGGTTTTAATGTTCACTGAAATAACAGTATGAAATGACAGCGCGTAGATTCATTTTCGTAAGAAAACTTGGCTAGCGCCGAGCTTCAGCGAAGGCGGCCGCCTTAGTTGCACTTATGCACTGGCAAAATTTCCAGATAAAGCGTATAACAAAAAAGACAGCCTTGCTGTCTCAGATTACTTGGTTGCGGGGGCCGGATTTGAACCGACGACCTTCGGGTTATGAGCCCGACGAGCTACCACTGCTCCACCCCGCGACGATCTTTGGCAATTGTACTAAGTGATGTATCGACATCCACTTATCCAGCAAAGTTACCATCCGGCATAAAAGCATCGATTGCGCCTTGACCCTACAATCCTCGAATTGTTAATGGAGCCAACGATGGGACTCGAACCCGCAACCTACTGATTACAAATCAGTTGCTCTACCAATTGAGCTACGTCGGCATTGTCCGCTGCGTTAGAATGATCTCTTTGCTCGACCATTCATCGCTGAGCACTATTGCAGTTTACCACTTATTGATACAGAATGCAAGTAATTTATATTAGGTAAAATTATCCATCGCGTCGTTCGAGGTAACGCTCAAGTTTTCTCTTAACCCTCTGCAGCGCGTTGTCAATCGACTTTACATGCCTCTTCAAATCTACTGCAATCTCCTGGTAAGACTTTCCTTCTAGATAGGACATTAATACTTTCCACTCAAGCGAACTAAGGATTTCGCCCATTTTTTCCTCGATGTCGTCAAATTCTTCCCGACTAATGATGAGTTCTTCAGGATCTGTAATTCGAGTTCCCGATATCACATCAAGTAGAGTTCTGTCAGAATCTTCGTCATAAATGGGTTTGTTTAGGGATACGTAGGAGTTTAGCGGAATATGCTTTTGCCTTGTTGCAGTTTTAATCGCCGTGATGATCTGACGCGTTATGCATAATTCAGCAAAGGCCCGAAAGGACGAGAGTTTGTCACCCCGAAAATCCCTGATTGCCTTATAGAGTCCAATCATGCCCTCTTGGATAATATCTTCACGATCAGCTCCAATAAGAAAGTACGAACGTGCTTTTGCCCTAACAAAGTTTTTATATTTGTTAATTAAGTACTCTAGTGCTATAGCGTCGCCTTCCTTGGCAAGCTCAACTACCTCTTCATCCACGATTACGTCGATGATCTCGCACTCTATTAATTCTGATTGGGCTTGAAGAGTCAAAGTTGATCCCCCCTACAATGTCGTCAAAAAGAAGACGCTATCTCGCGTAGCCCTCGTCCACGAGAACATTATCATTATACTCGACCCTAAAGAAAAGCGTCAAGGCGAAGTTTTGGTTCTTCTGTCGCTATTAGCGAGACTCAAGGCGCGAAGTTCGAAGATTGAGGCTCAGAGTTCTCTGCAAACCTAGCTATTCAGGGGGTTCGAGGCACTAGGGGTTAAATTCGAGCTGGTATTGTTTGGAAGCTAAAGTTTTCGAAATTGCCCATCACAATCACACCTCACCCCGTGTTCGTCCATCGAGCCTCATGTTTCGTGCCTCGTGTTTCGTGTTTCGTGCCTTACCCCTCCTGCTTTACCCCTCGCGCTACGTGGCTCGAGCTTGCTCTTTGCCTGAGTACTTCATAAAGCATGATCGACCCTGCAACACTAGCGTTTAAGGAACTGACCTTACCCTTCATAGGTATACTGACAATCTCGTCACAACTTTCTCGGAGTAAACGGCTGATGCCTTTTCCCTCACTGCCAATAATGATAACTCGAGAACCCGTGAGATCTGCTTCAAAAACAGCGTTCCCTCCTGCTTCTGCCCCAGAAACCCAACACCCTTTCTTCTGCAAGTCTTTTAAAGTTTGAACCAAATTGCTCACTCGCGCTACTAGGACATGTTCCACTGCCCCTGCTGAGGTTTTGGCGACTGTACCTGTCAAGGCAACACTTCGACGTTTTGGAATAATCACCCCATGGGCCCCGACAGCGTCCGCGGTTCTCAGCAAGGCCCCCAAATTATGTGGGTCCTCGATCTCATCAAGCATCAATATAAAGGGGTCCTCTTGCCGCTCCTCAGCTAAAGCAAGGATATCCTCAATACTGGCATACTCCCTAGCCGCGACATAGGCAAGCATTCCCTGGTGCCGTTCACGATTGGTTAAACGGTCTAGAGTCTGACGGTCCACAAATTGATACGGAATATTTCGTTCATGCAGTGAAGCAACTATGTCTTGGTTCCGTCCGCCTGGTCCTTCCGCAAGAAAGAGGACTTTATTAATGGGTTTTCCACTTTTTAAAAGTTCTACCACGGGATTTTTTCCATAAACCATTTCGTCGTTCAAGTAGCTTCCTTCTTTCCTTCGAGGGTTTTCAATCTTCCACAACTATAAGTACCCTGATGACAGACTCCCCTAGTGATACAGGTTGGACCTGCTTCGCAGAAGAGATTTGGAGCTACCTCCCGAACTAATTCCAACATCTTTTCTGCCAAAAAACGAATCTCCCACTGAGCTCTTATACAGGTTCGATGTTCAAAGAAATTCAATAACGATCGGACATTAAATGAAGCCATCAGAGAAGTGGTACAAGCGTTCGGTAAAACATAGCGAGCATCCTCAGCAGGTACGAAATTCAAAAGTTCCTGATAGTCTTCCTGTAGACGAGCCATAACCATCTCAAACCGCTCTAAGGCCTCCGGATTCCGTTTTACACTCGGTGGAATTACATACTTAAATCCCTTCTCAGCAACATAACGCTGAGAACGTTGAGAATAACTAGCAATTCGATGGCGCACCAGCTGATGGGATAGGGCTCTCGAAACACCATCAATTGAAAATTGAAAACTCACATGTTCAAAAGGAGAAAGATGACCCATTTCCTGCAACTTTCGGACAAAACTCGCCACCCTATCATCGTCTAATTGCTCTAATAAATCGGATACCGGGTCTGCAGAGTAACATAAGCGAGCAGCGGCAGCTACTACTTTCTCTGGATCTGGAGTGTGCTGAATTAGTTCTACCCTCATCGAAAGATTCTCCCCTTTCTCCTCTTACTTACACTCCGAAGCGACGTCTTTCTCCGCTCCTTCATGAAGAAGAATCCTATCTACATGACTAAACGCCCATCCCATGCGCTCGCTTTGGCCGTTCAATTGCCAATAGCCCACTAAGCTTTCAAACGCAGTTGCATGACGGTAAGTTACAACATCAACGTTTTTTGGATGCCCGCCCTTGGCATTGCGTCCGCGCAGAACGACTTGCTGTTCAACCTCGTCAAGCTCTGGCCAAAGAACGTGTAAAACTCGCGCTTGAGTACTTGCGCGCACATAACTAACGGCCTGCTTATGAAGTTCCCTGACCTTTTCATGCCCCAGTTCTAATAAATGCGTACGAACCCAAAGCTCATAGACTGCATCTCCTAAATACGCTAGAGTTAAGGCATTCATTTCTTGCCAATTTCGCATACGTCACCTTTCACTACTTCTTAATTTGCCACCTGGCACCTTGTGGAGTATCTTCGATCAAGATACCCTTTTCTTTCAGTCCATCTCGAATAAAATCTGCCATTTCCCAATCTTTTTTCTGGCGAGATCGTGAACGAATCTGCAAAACGACCTCCATTACTTGAGCGAGCATTTCCTCGTTTTCGACGCGAACATTCTCAGGATGAAGTAAATCAAAGCCAAGTACCGTTCCAAGCTCTATTAGGGTCTTTTGAGCCTGTACCAATCCTTCTGAAGGGGCAGGATGTTCCTGAACATACCCATTCATTATCTTGGCTAATTCAAAGAGCGCGGCATAAGCCAAAGCTGAATTAAAGTCATCATCCATGGCCTTTTCAAACGCTTCACGGGCATCCTTAGCCGCCTTCAATAATTCGTCTTGTGTTTGCTTGTTGATAGGTGAGCCTTCACGATCCAAGACTTCTTGGGCCAAACGAACACTGGTTTGCAACCGCTCCAACCCTTTTTGGGCCATGACTAAGTTTTGCTCACTAAAGTCTAAGGGACTGCGATAATGCGTTCCCAGTAAATAAAAGCGAATGACTTCCCCCGTAGAATTTTCGAGCAACTCCCGGACTGTAAAAAAGTTCCCTAAGGATTTTGACATTTTTTCTTGATTAATGGTAAGAAAGGCATTATGCATCCAATAACGGGCGAAGGTCTGACCTTTCAGGTACCCTTCTGTTTGGGCAATCTCGTTTTCATGATGAGGGAACGCTAGATCTTCCCCGCCACCGTGAATATCAAAGTCTGCTCCCAGATATTTTAAGGACATAGCGGTGCACTCAATGTGCCAACCTGGGCGTCCTTTACCCCACGGACTTTCCCAAGCCGGTTCTCCAGGCTTGGCCTTTTTCCAAAGTGCAAAGTCCATCGGATGGTGTTTTCGTTCATCCACCTCAACCCTTGCGCCGGCCTTCATATCTTCGAGGGTTCTTCCAGATAGTTTCCCGTAGTCCGGAAAATGATCTACTGCAAAGTAAACATCTCCCTCCACTTCGTACCCTAACCCCGTATCGATAAGCCCTTGAATAATCTCGATCATTTCTGGAATATGCTCTGTAGCCTTGGGGTGTATTGTAGCCGGAAGAAGATTTAGGGCCTTGGCATCCTTGAAATATTCTTCTATATATTTCTGGCCTAAAGCCAGTGGTTCCATTCCTTCGACGTTCCCTCGTTGAATAATTTTATCATCCACATCCGTAAAGTTCTGTATATAACGAACGTCATAGCCTTTATAGATAAAATAACGCCTAATCATGTCAAATACGACAAACATCCGCCCATTCCCAGCATGAAAATAATTATAGGTCGTCGGTCCGCAGACATACATTGCAACTTTGTTGCTCTCTCGTGGTTGGAATGGTTCCTTTTGGCGGGTCATTGTGTTGTATAATTTCAAAGACATTGTATCGACTCTCCTCCTTTAATCGTTGTTCTAAATATTCAACACGCTGCATCAAGCACCTTAGCATCTCGTTCACTGGATCGGGTAGGTCATCATGTCTTAAATCCGGGTCTTTAATCGGGACCCCATGGTGCAGGACAATCCGGCCCGGAACCCCCACGACTGTTGTGTCACTTGGGACAGGTTTATTAACCACCGAACCTGCTCCGATTTTTACATTATCTCCAACTTTGAAAGAACCTAATACTCTGGCCCCTGCCCCAATCACCACATTATTTCCAATGGTCGGATGCCTCTTGCCCTTCTCTTTACCGGTTCCACCTAAGGTTACTCCCTGGTATAAGGTAACGTTATCACCTACTTCCGCAGTTTCGCCGATGACCACACCCGTGCCATGGTCAATAAAGAGACCTTGCCCGATCTTCGCACCAGGATGGATTTCAATCCCAGTCAGAAAGCGGGAGAGCTGAGAGATCATTCGCGGCAAGAGCACCAGATTACGCAGATACAACCAATGAGCCATTCGGTGGATAAGGACAGCATGAAACCCTGGATAACAGAATATAACCTCCCAAATACTTTTGGCTGCTGGATCACGCTCAAAAATAACTCGAATATCGCGCCTTATCTGCTGAAACATCTTATCCACACCCTTTTCCTTCACAATATCCGATGGCTAACCGCAGAGTCGTGGTTCGTGGTTCGAATATCGAATCACGAGCTGGTTTATTCAAATACTCATAAAATGAATACAAAAAGCGGAACCCTTCGTCCAGAGACGAAAGGTTCCGCGGTCCCACTCTGATTGAACGACCATGTCGTTCCAGCTTATAACTTTAACGCAGTTACGACGGATCGGAATACTTTCCCTTCTTCCAATCAACTCCGAGACGCACTTCTAAAAATTCCTTGCAAATGGCTTCCACTACCCCATCCTCGCTTGTCGCAATTCCTTTTTGTACTCTTTCTCATCATCGCCTAAGACTCATTAAATTAATAATTTTAGAACTAATTTTGTACCTATTATAGGGTAGTCTTTAATTGCTGTCAATCAATAACAACCTAAACCTAATTGTTTGATAGAGGAACCTTCGACAAATAATGCGCCTTAGTCACTTCAATCCGTTTTAAGACGTTCTCGCGCCCCAACAATGGGATGACATCATAAAGTTCTGGTCCGTGTATCTGTCCGGTCAAAGCCACTCGCACTGGCATAAATACCAATTTGCCTCCAAGCTTTAACTCTTTGGTTATCTGCTTCAAAAGCGTTTTGACGTTCGCTCCAGAAAGTACATCCAACTCTAGTATTTTATCCTTGAATAAGGCCAAGACACTGGACACCTGCTCGCCCCTTAACACCTCCAAGGCTTCCCCTTCCGCACTAAGTGGTACATCGCCATGGAAATAATGTACGAATTCCTTGGCTTCTGCCATATAGGATATTTTCTCAGAGATGGCCCTAATAAAATCGTTAAGCCACTGTTGTTGCTCTGCAGACCGCTCTCCGAGAGGACTAATACCCAATTCCTCTACATGAGGCAACGCAAGCTCTGCCAACCGTTCTGGCGCAGTCTTTTTAATGTAATGAGAGTTAATATAGTTTAACTTATGTCGATCAAACACAGCAGGGCTCTTAGAAACACGGTCTAGCGAAAACGCTTCTGTCAACGCAGCCAAGGTATAAAACTCTTCTTCTCCAGAAGGAGCCCAACCAAGAAGGGCAATAAAGTTGACAATCGCTTCCGGTAGATACCCTTTTTTCTGATAGTCTATGACGGCAGTATCTCCGTCGCGTTTGCTCATTTTCCCACCTTCCGTATTAAGAATGAGAGAAATATGCGCAAATTCAGGGGCGGACAACCCCAAGGCTTGATAAATCAGAACTTGGCGTGGTGTATTCGATAGATGTTCCTCTCCCCGAATAACATGCGTGATTTTCATGGTAAGATCATCGACCACCACTGCAAAATTATAGGTAGGTATCCCATCCGATTTAACAATTACGTAATCCCCAATTCCATCACTATCAAAAACAACATCCCCACGAACCTGATCAGAAATATGAATCGCTTGACCTTCCGGCACACGGAATCGCACAACAGGCTTACGACCTTCAAGCTCCAGCGCTGCCTTCTGTTCAGGGGTTAATTGTCGACACTTGCCTAGATAACGCGGAGTTTCCCCTTTAGCTATTAAAGCCTGCCTTTCTTGTTCCAATTCCTCCTCCGAACAGTAACAATAGTAAGCATTCCCACTGGCAATGAGCTTCTCTGTATACTCTTTGTAAAGTGCTAAACGATCTGTTTGGCGGTAAGGGCCATGTTCCCCCCCCACCTCGATTCCCTCATCCCATTGGATATTTAACCAACGCAGTGCTTCCAAAATGTTATGCTCTGACTCTCTGCTGGAACGCTCTAAATCAGTGTCTTCACTTCGAACAATAAAAATCCCCTTATTTTTGCGTGCCCATAAATAATTGAATAAAGCCGATCTTGCCCCACCAATATGTAGTGGACCTGTTGGACTAGGTGCAAATCGAACGCGAATTCCCATAAATCATCCTCCAACCTTTTCTAAGCTTACAATGGCTTGAGCACCTATGCCTTCTTCTCTACCCACAAACCCCAACCGTTCGGTTGTTGTTGCTTTCACAGAAATACAAGCTTCCTCTACGTTCATAGCGCGCGAAAGGTTATAGCGCATCTTTGAGATGAACGGAGCAAGTTTAGGTTGCTCTGCCATGATGATACTATCCATATTTCCGACGTGATAACCCTTTGCTTCAAGGAGTTCCATGACATGCTCCAATAAAGTGAGACTCGAAATACCTCGGTAGCGGGAATCATGATCCGGAAAATGCCCGCCGATATCTCCTAAAGCCAAAGCCCCTAATAGGGAATCCATGACCGCATGAATTAGAACATCCGCATCCGAATGTCCCAGTAAACCTTTTACATAAGGAATTTCCACCCCTCCAAGAATTAAAGGGCGCCCCTCTACCAGAGCATGTACATCATAACCGATTCCTACTTTAATACCTAACACCCCCTTCTCGAAGTTCGAGGTTCGAGGTTCGAAGTACGAGACCCAAAGCAAATATCGCACGAACGAAGTATGGACCACGATTCGCGATCCGTACTTCGTGCAATGCATACCATCGTATCTGACGTATCTGACGCCTTATCTCTCATGTTTCGTGTCTGTCTTATGTTCGGGCATCGTGACTCGTGCCTCGCGCATCGATAAAATCCGTTCAGCCAACCACAAATCCTCGGGCGTTGTCAGCTTAATATTTTCCTGCAAACCCGCTACCACCTGCACGGGACATCCTATCCATTCTAGCAAAGATGCATCATCAGTACCATAGTAACCCGCAGATAATGCCTGCCGGTGTGCTTCTTCCAATAGTTTACGGTCAAAGATTTGTGGGGTCTGCACAGCGCATAAACGATCACGTGGCAATGTTTCCAGCACTTTACTCGATAAATCGATTTGTTTTACGGTATCCTTAACAGGAATCCCCATAATAGCAGCGCTGAACTCTTCCGTCTCGCTCAGAAATTTATGAAATGCTTGTAACGTCAAAAGGGGCCGCGCCCCGTCATGCACCACTATCCGTTGAATAGTAGGACTAAGAGCTTGAACCCCCGCACGAACCGAATCTTGGCGTAGTGCACCACCTTGACAAATGGCTCTAATTTTCTTAAACGAATGGTGATGCACTAGCTCTTCAATAACGGAAATATCACCTTCTGCCCCTACAATGACAATTTCCGATACATGACCCGAATCTTCAAAGAGTCTTATCGTATGAGCTAAAATCGGCTGTCCCATCAATTTCATAAATTGCTTGTTGCACCCGGCCCCCATCCGTTTGCCCTGACCGGCTGCAGGTATGACAATCCCGAGCTTAGCCAATCGCATTCACCTCATCCGTTGGACGAAGGCCCATCGGCTTTTTTTCTAAAGAGCTTTTAGGCTTAGCGAAAATCATCCGCCCAGCCGCCGTTTGAAGAACACTTGTCACTAAAACGACCACACTTTGCCCCATATAACGTCGGCCCATATCCACCACGATCATGGTTCCGTCATCCAGATAGGCTACACCTTGACCAGGTTCTTTTCCTTCTTTCATAACCTGGACTTGCATTTCTTCACCCGGTAAAACAATGGGTTTAAGGGCATTGGCTAACTCATTAATATTTAGAACCTTAACTCCTTGAAGTTCAGCCACTTTGTTCAGGTTATAGTCATTCGTTAGGAGAGGGGAACCTAAGACTTGCCCTAACCGGACCAGTTTGCTATCGACTTCATTTATATCATCAAAGTCTTGCTCATGAATATGGACTTTGATGACCGTTTCCTTCGAAATCTGATTGAGAATATCAAGCCCTCTACGCCCACGATTTCGTTTAAGCAAATCCGAAGAATCCGCGATATGGCGAAGCTCTTCTAGCACAAAACTTGGAATAAGTAAGATTCCCTCAATAAAGCCTGTCTTGACAATGTCCGCGATTCGGCCATCAATAATTACGCTGGTATCAAGAATCTTATAATTCACCGATTCTCGTGTACGGCCACCCTTTGCTTCCTTATTCTTTTCTGCTTTATCCGCCTTGTCTCCTCTGTCGCGAAATCTTGGAATAAAATTAAGAAAGCCTAAAACATCCTCTTTACGCTTCATTCCAATCGTTAAACCCAAATAACCTAAGAAGAGGCTTAAAAGGACTGCTAACAGTGGTCCGAAGAACGTAATACTAACAAAAGAATTACTGAATAAACTTGCAATAATAAGTCCAATAATCCCCCCGATGGCTGCGCTCATCAGATCATGTGTGGGGACTCTAGTTAAGCGAGAATCCATCCAACGCATTAATGCTATAAAAGAACGGATACTTACCGGAGCCACTAAAAAACCTAAGATAGCAAATATAATTGTCATTACTGCGTAAGTCCCAACAGGTGATAAACTCCATCCAAGTGTTTGTAAGAAATCCAGGCGTATAAGAACATAGTTAAGATAAAACCCAACCGCCCCTAATAATAAGGTGATGATCCCGCGTATTAAATTGCGAATCATCTTTTCACCTCCTTTATAACTTATTCTGACTAAAAGTCTTTCCAATTATACTCCGTGCTTCATTATTTTTCAACCTAAGGTAAATTAATCCTTTTGTCTGGATTAATATTAGTAAACAGTGAGTATAAAACCCTTTTAATTGGCCACAACTACCTGTTACTTGCCATCACGACACCTTGCCATCCATGGCGGTGTTCTAATCTCGAACGTCCTTGTTCGAGTCATGGTAGCGCTCTAATCTCGAACGTCCTTGTTCGAGTCATAGTGGCGCTCTAACCACGAACGTCCTTGTTCGAGTCATGGTGGTGTTCTAATCTCGAAACATCCTTGTTAGAGTCATGGCGATGCTCTAATCTCGAATACCTTGTTCGAGTCATGGCGATGCTCAAACTTCGAATATCCTTGTTCGGGTCTTGACTTGGCACTAATCTTAAACTTCTTTGTCTGATGCATTAAGCCGATTCTGGAGTTCAACAAGATTTCATCAATTTAAGGGAAGGGCTAGAACAACCTAAGAAAATGTTAAACTAAGGCTGTCGAAAGCCATTGCCTGACCGCAGCCTCTTCAGAACCCTCAGTTAAAACGAGTTCACTGATTAAGATTTGGCAAGCATTTTCGTACATCTTCTTTTCTCCAGTAGAAAGGCCTTTTTCGTGATCTCTTTGAGAAAGACTACGAACGACATTTGCAACTTCAAAAATATTTCCGCTCTTTATCTTCTCTAAGTTCGCACGATAGCGACGATTCCACGCTAAGGTTGCTGCTGTATCCTTGGTCCTTAGCACCTCCAACACATCTTTAACCATCGCAGGAGAAATCACTTGCCGCAAACCAAGATTTTCCACATTGCTCAGAGGAATGAATAATTTCATGTTCCCCACTGGTAAATGCATGACATAGTATTGGCGTATTTCACCTAGAACTTCCCGTTCTTCAATCGATTCAATAATCCCGGCACCATGCATCGGATATACTACTTTGTCACCAACTTTAAACATTCAGCCACCCCCTTATCTACCATTATAGCAAGGAACATTGCCCGGGTCAAAATTTTAAAATTATATCACACAGTCTTTAGGCTGTCAATTTACCTTTTTTAACCTTAATTCTGTTTAAAATTGACAACAGACCAACCGTCTCGTTATAATAGAGATGGCAGAAAGGAGTGAGGACAGCACTTATGGAGCAACTCACTGACCAATTCCAAAGCACAGTAAAATCTCTGTTGATCCGACATCAAAGCATTCTCGATATCATGTCAAAAGGGCAAGAAACCTCCGCGCGTGTTAACCGAGCTGTTGTCAAATCCGTGACAAGCTGTGGTTGCCATGCCATAAATGCCCATAAGAAATCCTTGCCTGCTGATGCAAGCCTTGCTGATTTAAAAGAACTATTGGACAGTCAGCTTGAAGGAAACGTTTGCGATAATTGCCGAGACATCATTGAAGCAGAATTAGGTAAGCAACTCTTTTATATGGCCGCTCTGTCCAACGCCTTAGACATCTCACTGACAGATGTCCTTGAGCAAGAATACAAAAAACTTCAGACCTTAACGATTTTCAATTTAACGTAAGTCATTACCACTCAATCTAATATTTCTTGAGTAATTAAGCTCCTGCATGGCAGGAGCTTTTATATTATTACCTTTATCCACCAATTTTAGTAGTTGGTAAAATAAGGATATTCCTACACGGGTTTGAACATTTTTTTACCAACTCCACACAAAGGACATCTCCAAGTATCCGGCAACTCCTCAAAAGGAACATCCTTCGGTATTTTACTTTTTTTACAGCCCTTTTCTGAGTTAAAAATATATCCACAGTTTTGAGTTTGACATTGATACATTTTGCTTTCTTCGCTCATTTTTCGCTCCACCTCCTAATTTAATTTTAACATTAAGTAGTATGAATTCCAAATAGGTAGCAAGAATAAACTCAATGAATATTATTGGACTTTTATTTTTCTTACAAATATATTCAAAATTAGAAACAATCCTAATACACTTGCAGCCGCCATATCCGGTGGTAAATGAAAACTTATAAGAGCACTATATCCTATTCCTGATAAAGCAATCCCAATTGCAATTCCGGCATTGCGCGAAAGAACATTGATGCTTGCTGCCATAGCCGCAAATTCATTAGGTACACTTTGCATAATCATTTTATTATTGGCCGGGTTAAAAATACCCACTCCTGCGCCCAGGATCAGATTACCCATAATTAGTATCCAATTCAATTTAACATAGACCCCTATAAGCAGTGTCATCATGCCAATCAGCATTAACATTATACCCATTGATGTGATTTTTTGAGTTCCTAATTTATCCGCTAAAAATCCGCTATAATATGAAACAGCTACGATCGAAAGAGCCATAGTAGCCAGAACCATACCTGAGTAGGCGGAGGAGTACCCAAAAACATCATGAAATAAAAGGGTAAAACGACTGAAACTGCCATCATAATGGCGAAGATCAATCCAGACTGCATATTTGCCTGGCGAAAGTTTTCTTGTCCCCAGATATTTGGGTTTAAGACAGGATTCGGATTTTCTCTTTGACTGTTTCTGAAAAAATAGCAGAGAGCAACAGCCCCTGCTAAAGCAACAAGAGCGAGCAATGGATACCTGCTCTTCACAAGATAAAAACAGCTAAAAAAGGCGAATACATCGAGAATACTCAAAACTGACCCTATTAAATCAAAGGATGTTATTGGTTTTTGATCTTCTTTGTCTAATAGTTTGAGAGCCAACACCCCGGCTAATGCACCCATCGGGGTTATTAAGAAAAAAATTGCACGCCAACCCCACATTGTGGCAATAACTCCTCCTACGACCGGACCGATAATACTGGCAACAGATGTGGCAGTAAAGATAATCCCAAACGCTCTTCCTTTCACCTCGTTACTGAAGTGGGAATTTATCAAGGCCATACCGTTGGCCATGAACATAGCAGCACCCATCCCCTGAATTATCCTAAAGAGAATAAGCATAAAAATATTAGGAGAAAAGGCTACGGCCAAGCTCCCCAGCGAAAACAAAGTAACACCAATACTAAAAACGTATTTTCTGCCAATGGATGCCGAGAGATAGGCAAAAAACAACAATAAACTGCAAATAGCGAATACATAAGAAGATGACACAAATTGGACCGTACCCAGATCTGTTTCAAATTCCTTGGCTAATAGGGGCAGACAGATATTTAAGACATTGTTGTCCAAGGCTGCAGAAAAAGCGCCGAGAGCCATTGGTAAAATTGCAACGGATAGCTTATCCTTCATTCGTCCACGCCTTTGCCAAAATACCTATGGAGCACCTTAACGAACTCCGGTATTTCTTTTTGCAGACTTAGCAGCTTGGCTTGTTTTTCGTAGTCCTCCTCAACCTTAAGGCAATTAACAGAATACCTGATTAGATCGTTCGCCTCAAGCTTACGTCCTGTTTTAGCCTGAAACAAGACCGCAAGCAGGTCCATGGCCTCACGACTTTCTATAATCGCAAACGAGGTAAAAAGACAAATGCCCAGGTTGCCTAAGGTCAGCATATTGGCATATAAATATTGTTTGTCCTCTAAATCCTCACACCCTGTAACTTTGAAACTTAGGTTTATATCAAAGTTATGCTCCTCAGCAATGGAGGGCCGGGTGACCATAGGCAATAACTTGGTATGGTCTTGATAAAGACGATATAATCCTTCCGTCCTGGAAGCCAGAATTCTGCCCAGATCGGTTAGCTCTTTAACTTCATTGAGAGCCGCTAATAATGTAACTTTGTCTGCCTTCATATCCTTGATTTTGTAATATAGCGCGCAACAAAATAGAAACTCGACTGAATCAATCCCTTGTTCAAAGGCTATTCTATTAAACCTCGAGGCAAATGCAGCGTCTTCTATACCAAAGTCCTCCAGAGCTGCCGAAACCTCACTCTCAGCTGGGGATGCCAACAGGGTTTCATTGCCTCGGGCATGACGGTTTAGACAGCCCACAACACATAACGGGGCACAAGTGCGGTTGATTCTGGGGCTACCCTCTTTAGTCAGATTAACCCTCTGGTTCTCTGCTATGATCTTACTCTGGGGAATCTCTTTAATCGACTCAAGATTTAACTTGTTACTCTTCATCATTTTCATTAAAGTGATTGAACCATAAGCAGGTAGAGCTCCCCCACATACCGGATGATCGATAATGATTCTTGCCAACCTTTTAGAGGCTCTTTCCATTTCAGTGACATTCACTACCTTGCTGGTAAAGTTAGCTTTTGTCGTGACTGCCACTGCCTTTAAGCCTTTTGAGCCAAAAACATCTCCCATTCCGCCCCGGGCACAGTTAAAGAGGGGATTACCCTCGGGATAGGTAGTGAACACAGAAGCAATCGGCAATAAATGTTCACCGGCAGAGCCAATCCCGATGGCCGCTGTGTCCTTTCCCCTCCCGATATTGTTCCTAATATAGCTGATCGTCTCTGATATTTCTCTTTCCTTCAGACAAAGGACCTTTAGGATCTGCCCCCCATCTTCATCGAAACTTAAGACAGCAGGAACATTTTCCGGATTTTTACCCGTAATCACGATAGCTACAATGCCCAATAGAGTAGGGGCGATTACTCGCCCCTCTCACGGAACCGTGCATGCGGACCATCGCACACGGCTCTTCCATCAGTTCGCCTTTTTAGCACAAAGATTTTCGTAAACACCTAACAGACTGACAAAACCAATCTTTTCAAACCATTTAAGGTCAAGGGCTGCATGAACCATTTGACACGCCGAATTCCGCCACCTAGTCATGGACAAGCTTAACATCTTGTCCTTTTTCCATCCTTTGCGCATTAGGATAGACCAAATACGGCGTGGATTGCGCCAACTCCGCATCTGTACCATTCTGACTCGTCGCCGTATCCACGTATCTATGGTTTTAAATAAGGTTTTTACATTCCCATGTCCATAATAGTTGGCCCAACCCCTGATATAAGGATTTAACTTCTTTAACAGGGTTGGCATGTTGGTTGTCTGGTTTCTTCGGGTAATTTCTCTTATCTTGGCTTTGAACTTATTCAGCGCCTTTTCACTTGGTTTCAGATAACAAGTAAAGATATCGTCCTCTTTTCGTTTACGCCGAAAGTGTACGACTTTGAAGTTGTACCCAAGGAAATCAAAGCCTTGTCGGGCATCAACGATCTTCGTTTTATCCGGATGCAGAGTAAGCCCGAGTTGACCTTCTAGTATCTCTTTTGCTCCCTTTAATGCTCGTTGCGCTGACTTTTCACTTTTGCATAAGATCAACCAGTCGTCTGCATACCTCACGAGCCTGTAACCCCTCGCCGTCATTTCTTCGTCGAATGGATGCAGGTAGACGTTCGCAAGCAACGGACTAATGCCCCCCCTGCGGGGTTCCCTTGTCTGTTAACTCATATGTGCCATTGACCATGACTCCACTCTGTAGAAAGCTTCGGATTAATTTTAGCATGCTACCGTCACTGACTTCCTTGGCAATTTCATCAATAAGCTTTTCCTGGCTTATGTTATCGAAGTAGCTTTTAATGTCGGCATCCACTACCCAAACGTATCCCGCTTCTAGAAAGAGTTTAATTCGATCAATAGCCATGTGGGCGCTACGTCCCGGTCTGAACCCAAAACTGCAGTCCAAGAACTTTGGCTCAAATATGGGTTCCAGTACATTGCGCGCTGACTGCTGCGCTACACGATCGCCAATAGAGGGAATTCCGAGCGGCCTGATTCCACCAGTGTCTTTCTTGATTTCCACTCGTCGCACTGGCTTAGGTACATAGCACTTTGTCATCATGTCTTGGCTTAGTCTCTCTATGTTTCCATGGAGATCCTTACCAAAATCTTTGATGGTAACACCATCAACGCCTGCTGCTCCACGATTCGCTTTAACCTGCTTCCAAGCGTTTTCTAAATTCTCTACCCGATATACTTTGTCGATAAGAGAGTACCATTTCTGTTTGTTCACGTTTACGTTCCTCTCCGCGGTTTTGGGATGTTGCATCCCTCTGGCTATTCCTGTTTACTTCTCGGTGGATTACGGCTTCCCTAGCCCTCACGTCTCACTGACCCAGGCAATTTTCCCCTTGCATCTCACCGATACTCAGTGTGGGTTTCTCCGTCATCGAGTTTCCTCTCGGGTCTCTTCCTTTTCACCCCATTACAATAGTCAGGGTCTACTCGTCTTTCAACCTTAACTGAGGTTTCCCCCTTCGCCTCTGAACACTTCTTTTGGATAGTGTTCAGGCCATGCAATCAATGCATGATCATCCATGTTTTCTCCTCCCGCTTGTTACCAAGGTTCATTGGCACGGACTTATTCACTGTAGAGTCGAAGGAGGTCGGCAGAAGCCTTCCTCCGTCCGCTCGTTCAAACGGATCGTACAGTTTTCCCGTAATCCGCTTTCCTTTATGTCATCTAATAGATGCAGTCTTTCGGTTCAAGTCCGGTATGAGAGACGTCAGGTTCTCTAGACGATATACTTCGTAGAGCATCTTAACCGGATATTTCTTCCACCCGGCGTTCCGCCACCGTTTGCGACGATGACTCCATATCCTCCGTAAAATCCATCTTTGTAACTTGTTGAACAGCTTGCGCACATGGGCTTTGCGATAGTAGTTACCCCATCCTCGTATGACTGGGTTTATGCTCTGGATGAGCTCGTAAAGCTTTAGAGGTACCCGCCGTTTCGTTCGGTTACGGATCGTACCCATGAAACGTTCGAGAGACTTTCGGGTTGGAATTGCATAAAGATTAAGCTTATTTGGACCTTTCTTAATCTTGTGTAATGGCAATCTAAGTCCTCTTTGAGCCTGTTTCACTTTGTACCCAAGAAATTCGAACCCTTTACTTATGTGGGTAATTCGGGTCTTTTCCGGGTGCAGTGTTAAACCTAGCGTTTCTAGGATTACCTTAGCATCACGTAAAGCCTGAGTAGCCTCTCTTCGTGTTTTGCAAAGGATGACCCAATCATCCGCAAAACGTGTTAAAAGGTGTCCTTTTTCTACCATCTTATGGTCAAACGGATTAAGATAGATATTACTAAATAGCGGACTAGCGACCCCACCCTGGGGCGTTCCTTGTGGCGTTGGGTACTTTTTCCCTTGGTCCATATACCCAGCTTTGAGCATTGACCTCGTGAGCTTAAGAACCCTGCTGTCACTAACCTTTTCCGCAATCATATCAAGAAGGGCTTCATGCTCTACATTCCCGAAGAAATCTCGTAGGTCAGCATCGACAACCCACTCGTGCCCTAACATAATTTCACGATAGATTTTCCTCATGGCTTGATGTGCCGATCGCCCCGGTCGATAGCCATAACTACAATCGCTGAATTCCGGCTCGAAGATGGGTTCTAATCTGTTCTTTAGAGCTTGCTGACAGACGCGATCTCGTATAGAAGGAATTCCTAAAGGCCTCTTCTCATTCGGCTTATTACGTTTGGGGATATAGACTCGCCGAACGGGCATAGGCTTGTAGGTATCATTCTTTAATTCGTTATGCAGTTTTACGAGTTCCTCATCAGCTACCTTATCAAAGTCGATTATTCCGACGTTGTCTATTCCGCCACTACCTTTGTTCGCTTTAACCATGTCCCATGCCATTCTTAAGTTTGTCGGTTGATACACCTTATCAATCAGTGAATGAACCTTTTTGACTGTACCATCTTCCTTCATGGCTTTCGTCTCCTCCGCCTGCAAGTTCAGGGTCTTTCACATAGGGAACTTTCCGTTCCTTGCCGCCTACTCACGAATTTCCGCTTCGGCTTCTGGTTCCATAAAGCGAGCCGCCTTCCCCTTCGTCTTTGCCTTTTGAGCTAAAACGAAGCCACCTGTACGCGACAGGTGATCCTAACGTTTCTGTTGTTCGTTAGTTAAAGTACTATTCGGCTCTCCGACTCCTCGCACCACGTCAACTTTCACTTCGGGGTTGCCTTATAGAAAGCCTTACTGAGTTGCTGTGCTTGTCTGACTGAAGTGAACACGCACAACGATCTCCACCTCGGCTAATTTATACACCGGCCCATGACGGTGTTCATCCTCAGATAATACGAGGTCTCCGTGGGTTGCTACGCCATCTTCCATACCATGCCGCCCGCACACACCTTGGTTCGATGGGTGGACTGAAAGTGCCTTCGCCTCCATAGTGCAGGCTCGACCTTGCCCCATCTTTGGCCGACCGGTTCGCAATTCGGGTGGCCCCTTTTCACTACGGCCTGGTACTTCTCCTCAAGCCCTTCAGACTCCACTTCGCAATGGACGCCCTGCCCTCTGATGCAAGAGCATCAGCCCTTGAGGAATTACCCCCAAGTTTGGATATGGATCCCCCAGTCCGGGATCCAGTGGGACTTTAACCCACCTGATGAACGTGCTGCCACGCACGCACTACGGGTACGTCTGACTTCTCACAATGCATAGTTGACCACTTAGAGTACCACTCCTTGCAGGTCAGGTTACCGTTCCACGGGCACTGCGAGATCTCCCGGGGTCATCCTACTTGCCTCCCTGTGAACTCGACCGTCTTAACTAATTTGGCTTTTTCCATTTATCGGGCTTTCTCACATCTTGCAAAGTTACCCACCAAACCAGCCAGCATCGGTTCGCTTTCGCTCCGTTCCACAGTTTGCCTTCAGACCCTCCGGACCCCTCCTCACGGACGACGCCCTGTCTGTTAGCTAGTGCTTCCGAATGGAATCGGCGCACAGAGGAACTTTAATCCTCCAATACAAATAGAACTGCCCGGCGCACAA
>NZ_JUEE01000020.1:0-39397 GCF_000802135.1 Desulfosporosinus sp. BICA1-9 | reverse complement strand
TTAAGAGCCAACTTATTGACCGTCTGATGAAGGATACATGTGAATTATGTGGATCAAGTGGAAATATTGAAATGCACCACGTCAAGAAGCTAAAAGACCTAGAGAAAAACGGTAGGAAAGAAAAACCGGAATGGATGAAACGAATGATGGCTATGAGAAGAAAAACACTCGCAGTCTGTCTCGAATGCCACACCAAAATCCACTCAGGTAAATATGACGGTAAGAGATTTATAAACGCTAATGTCGGCTGACAGTTAATCACTGGCGAGCGGAGTGCACAGGAAACTTGCACGCTCCGTTCTGAGAGGGGCATCTGGAAAAGTACTATTTTAGGATAGCAACTCGTTGGGTGCCTACTCTACGCACGTACGGTTCCGTCGAGGAGCATGGGCGGTAACGCCTGTGTTTACTCAAGAGAAATGTTTAGACATAGAATAGAGGAAGAAGAGCATGTTTCAATCACATATTGGAGAAATAGCTGCCCTAGCTACGGCAGTCTGTTGGACTATTACTGCAGTTGCTTTTGAGTCCGCAGGGAAAAAAGTTGGTTCACTTTCCGTTAATCTCATTAGGCTTGTCATAGCCTTATTCTTGATCTCAGGGTTCAATTTGTTTACTCGGGGGATGATTCTACCTTTCGATGCTTCAGCTTCTACTTGGATCTGGTTAACTTTTTCTGGACTAATAGGCTTTGTGATCGGAGACTTATTTTTATTTCAAGCGTTTGTGCAAGTGGGTTCCCGGATATCAATGTTGATTATGGCTTCAGTACCACCAATTACTACTATAGCCGGTTTCTTGATAATGGGGGAAAGAATCTCGTTATTAGGTCTAACCGGTATGCTGATTACTATTGCAGGAATTTCCCTCGTGATTCTCACCAAAAGTTCAACGGACAAAAAAGTAAAGTTTTCTCATCCAATCAAGGGATTAGTCTATGCTTTCATTGGTGCACTAGGGCAAGCCTTCGGACTAGTTCTTAGTAAATTTGGTATGGGATCATATAACCCCGTTGCTGCCACTCAAATAAGGATAATTGCGGGGATTATCGGCTTCACTCTCGTCATTACAGTTTCGAAGAACTGGGAAAACGTCTATAATGCATTAAGAGATTCAAAGGCGATGAAAAATATCTCAATAGGATCCCTTTTTGGGCCATTCATAGGAGTTTCGCTTTCATTGGTAGCGGTTCAGTATGCCCCGACGGGGATTGTCTCTACGATCATGTCCATTACTCCGATTCTAATAATTCCAGTATCGATTTTTATTCTTAAAGAAAAGGTATTTCCAAAGGAAATTTTCGGAGCCTTTATAACTCTTGTAGGAGTTTCGCTTTTATTCCTGTAAAAGATAAACAGGCAACCCCCTAATCGCCCAAAGAAGAAAAGAAAAGTACTCATTTTGCCCATAGCCTAGCAAGCTGGTTCTTACGGGACTACATCTCTTGTATAATGTATTTCGCCAAAAAGTCCTAGACACATTTCGTTAGGGCTACTATAATAAAAGCATACTTGCAAGACTGAGAGAGCAAAGAAGCTCTAAGGGGCGTTTTAGAACGCTTTTTAGAGCTTCTTTTTTATGTAATTTAGTTGGTATATAGTTTAGGTTAGTATTCAGGGCAACTGTGCTTCCGCTGGTCATCCAAGATGGTGAGAAAAGACCGCCGAAGCTAAGGCCTAAGGCATGTATGTCCGGACAAATTTCTTTATACGAGGAGGTAAGTTTGATGCCAATAAATACTGGAGATGTGTCTTTCGTAGTTATCTGTACTATACTAGTCTTTCTGATGACCCCTGGATTGGCATTATTCTACGGAGGTATGGTCAGAAAACGTAATGTGCTTTCTATCATGATGCAAAGCTACGCCGCCATAGGATTGGTCACAGTTATTTGGGTCTTATTTGGATACTCTTTAGCCTTCGGACCAGATCAGGGTCATTTAATAGGAAATCTAGATTGGGTAGGTCTAAAAGGTGTTGGGCTTTCGCCTAACCCTGATTATGCTCCTACAATCCCCCATTTGTTGTTCTTCTTGTTCCAACTGATGTTCGCGATCATTACACCAGCGCTAATCAGCGGAGCAACTGCTGAAAGACTACGTTTTACTGCCTTTATATTATTTATACTTTTTTGGAGTATCTTTGTTTATATCCCACTGGCCCATTGGGTCTGGGGAGTGGGTGGCTGGATGCGCAATCTCGGTGTCTTGGATTTCGCCGGTGGCACAGTCGTAGAAATGGCTTCAGGAGTGTCGGGATTGGTGGCAGCCTTTGTCGTAGGCAAGCGAATCACAGTGGGTTATGAATGGAACATTCCCCATCATATGCCCAACGTCCTTTTTGGCGGCGGATTGTTATGGTTTGGTTGGTTCGGATTTAACGCAGGGGGGGCAATGGGGGCAAATGGCGTGGCAATTCTAGCGCTTGCAACAACCCAAATAGCCGGAGCTGCCGGAATGATAGGGTGGGCACTAATTGAATGGCTCCATCGTCGCCAGATCACAGCTTTCGGTGCTGTGAGCGGCATCATTTCGGCACTTGTGGCAATCACACCTGCAGCAGGATATGTCTCAACCGGTAGTTCACTCCTGATTGGCTTTATTGCTGGAGGAGTGTGTTATTTAGGAGTAAGTATACTTAAGGCCAAACTGGGCTATGATGATGCCTTAGATGTCTTCGGAATACATGGAATCGGAGGGACTTGGGGTACTATTGCTACCGGGATTTTTGCAGATCTAAGTCTTAATCCACAAGGGAAAAACGGGTTAATTAATGGCGGAGGAATGGAACCGGTCTTTATTCAATTAATTGCAGTGGCGGTAACCTATTTATTTACTGGTATCATGACGTTTCTCATCTTAAAGGGAATAGCTATATTCACCCCGCTTAAGGCTACGGATGACGAACAAGCGAACGGTTTAGATTTAACTCAGCATAGGGAAAAGGCCTATCCCGATTTCGAACTTAGTGAGAATGTATTTATTTAAAGAGCATTTTCACCGTGTTCGCCCGTTCGGATACGGATCGCCTCTAAGATGTCATAGACAAAAATTTTGCCGTCTCCAAATTCTCCAGTTTTTGATGCCTCCGCAATGGCGGCGATAACTTTCTCTGCTTTTTCCGTGGGAACGACCACTTCAAGTTTTATCTTCGGCAAAAGCCTAGTTTCGATTTCTTGACCACGGTAAATTTGAGTGTACCCTTTTTGTTTTCCGAATCCCATAACATTAGAGACGGTCATCCCTTGCACATTGATGTTCGATAACGCAATTTTAACGTCATTTAATTTCTCAGGTCTAATAATCGCTTCGATCTTTTTCATAATGTCACCCTTTAATCTTAAAATTTAATCCTAAATAAGCTACAATCCCATACAGTATATCAGAAGTTTTCTTTGGATAATATGCCTTAAAATGAAAAGCCGGGCTTAAGCCCGGCTTTGAGGAGTCTTTTTCTTGAAAGGGGAATTTTTCCCTCGGTCTGGTTTACCTGTTTGCGCTTTGTCGGTCGCTTTATTTGACATCAAGATGCCTCCTTTGTGATTAGCTTGGATTATAAGTTGTTTGTCCATCCCGGCCATAATCTGTACGTCCGTCCTGATCGGCTTGGTGGCTGCTATTAGGTAGCTCTTCGCGTTTAGGAAATGGTTTTTTACTTGGTTTGGGCTGATCCATAGTATTTCTCCTTAAAGTTGGAATACATTTAGGATACCCTAGGAATGGATAATTATGTTGAGATTGCATTAGATTTTCCCAACGAATTTAAAATCCCTTAGGATGCCAGTCATTCCAGGTTGCCAGTAAGCGGGCACCCCTAGACCAGTCGCTTCTTCATAGATCAGACCCTGAATTACTCGAATAATCTCAGCGATGTTACGACCAACTTCAGGTGGATAGAGGCTGACATACTTAACCTTTCGATCTGGAGCAATGATAAAAGTTGCTCGGAAGGCAATTCCCAATTCTGCTCTAAGTACTCCATATTGATGCGTTATGAAATGGGAACGGTCGGATAATAACGGATATTGTATGGTACGTGCGGAGGGAGATATTTCTGCGAAGATTTTATGAGAATAGACGCTGTCGGTGCTAATCGCTAAAACTTGAACACCAAGATTCCTGAATGTCTCCTGCCGGGCAGCCACGGCTGCCAATTCAGTCGGTCAGACAAAGGTAAAATCACCAGCATAGAAGAATAAGAGCACCCATTGATTTTGGAAATCATTAAGACGGATGGTCACTTTGTTGCCACCATCATAGGCCTCGGCTTCAAAATCCGGCGCAAGCTGGGTTGGAATAATCATTTTTATAACCTCCCCCTGAAGATACATTCCGTTTACTTTTATGTAAGCCCAGGGTACTTTGACACCTTCTAGAGACTAAACTATAGGATCATCATTTTTGATATCTGTTACATTTGAAGCGTCTTTGAGGACGAAAAAAGGGATCCCCTTAGAACTTGGGAGATCCATATAAGAGGACTAACTACATGAAAAAAACGGAAATGAACCTAACATCTCCGGCATGTTTTTGACCAAAATTTGAGATTGTCTGTTTATATATTCAGAGATTATATTGACAGGACATAAGACAAATGTTAGACTCAGCGTAATGAATTGAATAAACTATGCTCTTATCCGGAGTGGTGGAGGGACTAGCCCGATGAAACCCGGCAACCAGCTTGACACGCTATGATTTCATGGCATGCACAAAGCATGGTGCTAATTCTTGCAGGAGATTCTTCTGACAGATAAGAGGAGCGTCGAAATTTAAAAATTGGCCTCTTCTGTTTGCAGAAGAGGTCTTTTAGCACTATCAAACAGTAAAAAATTCTGGAGGAATAAGAAGCGCCTAAGTGTAACAAATCTGGAGGTGGGGACGTTCATGAGTGTTGAAAAGACATATGCTGAGATTAATGCCAAGATTAAAACTGGCAAAGCAGTCGTGGTAACTGCAGAAGAACTTATAGCCCTGGTAGAGGAAAAGGGTCTCTCTCAAGCTGCCCAAGAAGTCGATGTGGTAACGACAGGTACCTTTGCGCCCATGTGTTCTTCAGGTGCCTTTTTGAGTTTCGGACATACAAAACCCCGCATGAAAATGCAGAAAGTATGGCTGAACGGTGTATCGGCGTATACTGGCGTAGCGGCTGTTGACGCCTATATCGGCGCCACGGAGATGCCGGATAATGACCCATTAAACAGCAACTATCCGGGTGAATTTAAGTATGGCGGAGGTCATGTCATTCATGATTTAGTGGCACGCAAATCTGTCAAATTGAAAGCGTTAGCCTATGGCACAGACTGTTATCCACGCCAAAATCTTGAAACCACTATTACGCTAGATGAGATAAATGAGGCGATCCTTTTTAATCCGCGTAATGCCTATCAGAATTACAACTGTGCGGTAAACCTGACCGATCGGACGATTTATACCTATATGGGCATGATTAAACCTCATTTGGGGAACGCCAATTATTCAACTTCAGGACAACTGAGCCCGCTCTTAAAGGACCCTCATTTTAAGACGATCGGGGTAGGTACAAAAATATTTCTTGGCGGCGGAGTTGGATATGTCGCTTGGAACGGTACACAACATTTCCCGTCCATGATTAATGTAGAAGACCAGGAACTAGGTAGTGCAGGGGGAACACTCGCCGTCACCGGGGATCTGAAACAAATGAGCCCTAGATGGCTTGTCGGTACCAGTTACCTTGGGTATGGAGCAACCCTCAGTGTTGGAATAGGGGTTCCCATTCCGATTCTTAATGAAGATATCGCTCGGTATGCTGCTAAGAAAGATGAAGAACTGTTTGCCCCAATTGTGGACTATGGGGAAGCATATCCCTCATTTACACCGGGTAATCTGGGGTATGTTAGTTATGCAGACCTAAAGAGTGGAAAGATCCAGGTGAATGGCAAAGAGATCACTACTGCTCCATTGTCAAGTATGCCGCGGGCCCGTGAAATCGCCTCAACTTTAAAAGGGTGGATTCAAAAAGGCGAATTTCTCCTGACAGAACCGGTTAAAGCGCTTCCCTCACCCGCTGACGGCTTTATCGCTCACAGTATTAAGGAGGATTGATGAAAGTGTCGCCAAAGAGAATAGTTTTACGTTTTGGAACAGACATTTCGGTAAAGCCCATAGTCTATCGTCTGGTTAAAGATTATGACTTAGTGGTCAATATAGTTAAAGCGGACGTCAACCCGCAAAAAGAAGGAACTATGATCCTAGAGGTTACCGGGGACCAAAGTGAAGAAGGACTTAGCTATTTACGAGATCTGGGAGTTTCAGTTCAGAACCTTAACCAAGAAATTGTACGAAATGAAGAAAAGTGTGTGATGTGCGGGGTGTGCACTGGCATTTGCCCGACCGGTGCCTTATATATGGAGCGTCCCTCTATGGAAGTCTTCTTTGATGGGGACCAATGTGTTTTTTGTCAACTATGTACAAAAGTCTGCCCTATGAAGGCAATGGAGGTCCGTCTATAATTGGATTTCGTAGAACGCAGTTATCGGCAGCGTCATCGCCAGGAGGATCTGGTCCATTTTCAAGTGACTGTGGGGGAAACAGACCTAGATATTGGGGTGCGGAAAGAACGGCTTACAAAAGACTTGCTGGAATGGGTAGAGGAGACGATTCGGGCCTGTCGTAGACCGCTTGAGGATTATATCCAGAGAGACCCCGGCTTTGTGGAGGCTTTAGCACCTTATACGATATTGCCAAATGCCCCCTTAATTGTCCAGACTATGGCGGAAGTCGGTCGTCTTGCAGGTGTGGGGCCAATGGCGGCGGTCGCCGGAGCCGTGGCCGAGTTAGTGGGGAAATCGATTGCCAAGCGTTCCCGGGACGTCATTGTAGAAAATGGCGGCGACATCTTCTTGCGTACGAGTCGCATTCGCAAGGTTGGGATATTTGCAGGGGATTCGCCGTTGTCGAATCGAGTGGCGATTGAGATTCGACCGGAACAAACCCCCCTAGGAATTTGTACATCATCGGGTAAAGTGGGGCATTCTTTGAGCTTTGGCAAAGCGGATGCCGTTGTCGTGATCTCTCCTTCAGTCCCCTTGGCAGATGCGGTAGCAACAGCTACTGGGAATCTTATTAAAACGTCAGACGATTTAGAAAGAGCCCTAGAATTTGCCGCAGAGATCAAAGGAGTTACGGGTGTAGTAGTTATTAAAGACGATCGCCTAGCAGTATGGGGAAGCGTAAAGTTAATCCCTATGAATGCTTAAGGTAAGTAACGATATCATAAATTGAAGGTACTGGTTTCTAATAGGAAGAGATTGGCCAAGTGGGGCTAATCCCTTCCTGTTTTGTTTATTAATAATATTTAACTAAGACAAAGAAAAAAACCTCCCCGTCGGGAGGTTTAAAGTTTTTGCGCTAATGTCTTTAGGTTCTTTTTATATAATTGGTACAACCTCAATTTAGCATGAATTAGGAGAGGAATCAATGCCCATTTCTTGGATATAAGTTCGATGAGGCCAACCGCACCCTTTTCCGGGAAGGCAATCGAATTAACATCCTGTACTATCCGAAAATAGGTTTGTGAAGTTCCCCATTTACTAGAGAATTGAGCATGAGTTAGTTTTTTGCACTTTAGGTTTAGTTTATTGTGCTATTTCCCTGGGTTTAACGATAGGATAAGTTGAAAGTGCTTTGTGAATCGTCCCATAGTGGAGGGCTAAAATGAGAAGAAATTTGAAAGGGATGTTTAATACAGTCTATAACGGAGATTTTCAGAAAATTAGTAAGGAACAACTTCAGTTTCCTGAGGCGTGGCTTCAAATTGGAGGAAATCATGAAACGAGATGGAGTTTTAGACCCCAGTCCACGGAGACCTTTTTAGAAATCAGCAATACGACTTCAAGCAGAGCAGGTATCATTCAATCACAGGAAGCTTCCACATTAAGAATTTGGGTTCAGGCTCAAAATTAAGTTCTTATACATAAAATATTAAACAAATTTAAAATTTATTTTGATTTAAAAGCGTTAAAGGTGGGGCGGAAATGACTGAAACAAATCAAGTCTATAATAGTCATTTCCTGTTATGGCAAGAAAATCATCCGGATTTCCCGGACGGATGGGTTCAAGCGGGCGGAGATTCGGCGACAAAGTGGGAGTGGACTGGCTTGCCAGATGGTCCAAGGGCTATTAAGATTGTTCATCCGTCGGGGCCAAGAGCGGGCATTATGCTAGAAAATAATGTTGTGATATCTGCGGGCGAAGGCCAACGCTGGGAAATAAAAGTCGTTCTAGAGACTGAGCCAGCTGGGATTATTTGCTATATTCGAGTATATCTCGGTGCGGTGAGTCAATTACTATTCTCTGTGCGACCTAGCTCCGAGCCGGAAGAATATTCCCGAGTTTTTTCCACACCAACAGGAGTAACTGGACTACGAGTTGAGGTTGGAATTCTCGGGGAGGGAATGGTTACAGTTCACGAGATTCAAGGCTGGAGGCTGTATCCTAAGCGAGCATTACGGCTTGATGAGAAAGGGCAACTATATGTCCGTCACATCGATTCCATCGGGGTTATTCAAACACCTGTCCCGGTAAGACTAATTAGCCCAATTCCCATACCTGTCGATGTGAGAACCCCTATTAAAACAGACTTGCGGGATTTGACACCGTCTCGTGACGGCATCAAAATCTACGCGAGTAATGGAAATCCCATTGAGTCAACCCTGGAGGGTTCAGTTCAAATTAAGATGTCCGGAAGAAGGTATGTTCAAAGTGCAGAAACGGTAACTGCCTCTAACGTTTTCGTTTCGACCATACCAAAGGATGTATCTGAGCTAAGCGTTTATTCTTATGCAGTCCATAATACTGGAACAAAGGGAGCAATTGTGCAACTACAAATCAGTCCAGATGGAGTTATCTGGACTGCGGATGATTTGGAATGCGAGATATTGTCGGGGGCACTTGCCGTTTTTACCCCGAATCGTTTTCTGCGGTATGTACGATTAATTCACCGTTCTGAATTCACTAATCCTCTCAGGATTTGGTTTCAGGCTCAAGTATAAGAAAAAATTATATATGATGTTAGTAAACCCATTTCCCCTCGGGGGACAAAATGGGTGAAGGAAATCCGAACGAACGTGATAAGTTATCCTCGAATATAATAGACTAACGAACGAAAATCAAGATTTAAGAGGAGAAGGTGGCTTTGGACGGAATTGCTTTAGTCGTTTTCTTGGCCGTTGTGGTAGAGAAAGTCGTTGAAATTTTCAAAGACATTGTTTATGCTATTCCAATTTTTCCAGATAAATTCAGGCCCCTTACTTTAGAAGTGTTGAGTTTAGCATGTGGTTTACTCCTTGCTTTCCAGAGTGGAATTAATGCATTGGAGCTATTAGATGTTAAGATCATAAATCCGATGATAGGTATTGGGATCACAGGGCTTGTGATCGGAAAAGGGTCAAACTTTGCTCATGATTTTTTCCATAGTTTTAGTAAGAACAAGAAAAGTTTAATGTAGGTGAGTGGGACGAATACCAAGCCATTCGAAGATTTTAGTTTTGTTCATTCGAAATTTCTCCTTAAAAATAAGAAGCTTATAACGATGGGAACCAGAGGTGTATTCTGATATATAGAGTATAACAGTGCTACAAAAGGTTACGAAATATTGGGGGGATTTTAAATCATTTTTCCCATACGATAAGATTAGGGCTGGGATCCAAGATCGAGCGATATTGTTCCAAATTACCGTAAGTACCGTTGGGATCGAGTGTTTGATAACGGTAATATTTCGCTAAGCGGTCTTGAGGTCTGACCCAGCCAAGATGTTTGATTCGCAGAGGGCTAGTGCCTCCGCGCAAATTTATAATATTTTTAGGAAACCTTCCACAATGTTGGGGGGTTTCTTGCCATTGGGCCTGGAAGTTGGGAATATTGCGTACGATAAAGGGTCGATACCATCTGTGGGCTTGCCAAAGTGGATCGTCCCGGTATTGGGTTTCCGTCCACAAGTCAAAAAGACGAAAGCTCAGGTAATCGACCTTAGTAGAGTGGGATAATAACTCTCGCAGTTGTTTTGGAGCATCCTCTTCGAATAGTTCATCCGCGTCCAAGATGATAATCCATTCTGGATTGGTCCTTACGGCCATTTCCCAGAGTTGTCGCCGAAGGAGGATTTCGTTATGGAACAGGGGTTCTTTGTTTGAAAGAAGGGTCAAGGGAATTCCCTGCAAGATCTCTTGGCATAGCTCGACTGAATTGTCTTCACTGGCATCGTCTAAGATAATAGCATGGTCAATGTACTCCGTGGTCTGTTTTAAGACCCTTTTTAGATGGCGACCGGATTCATTGCGAACTAACATTGCCAGTGTGATTTTCCCTGGGATTACAGTCTGAAGAGCGCATAAGTTATCATGAACTTGAGTTTTGCCAGCGTCTGAAGTCTTGGTGTAAGTCAGGCCTTTTTTATAGTCCGTTAATTTATCAAGTTCGGACTCTCGGTAGATGTGAAAAGGAGGGTAATGTGTATCAGCATATAGTTCAAGTCCTAAGGCTGCAGCTCGAATACAGAAGTGGCGATCTTCGCCGGTGAGCCCTAAGTTATAGATTTCTTGGAAAGAGACTCCTCGTTCCAGGGCCCGACGACTAATAAGGGTACAAGCTCCTAACCCTCCGACTTTATAAGTGCCTGGACGGGAGAGCATCTGAAGAAATTCCAGATTTTTTTGGCTGATTTCCTTGTCACTGAGCGGCTCCCCTCTTCTCGATTTGTACAGAGAATATTGATCTTCCATCCATACTTGGGGAAGGGGAATGAGCTCAGGTTTCCACCGTGTCCAAAAGACTTCTGAGACAATGTCCTTTTTCAGAGAAAGCAGATGGGTTAAGGTTTTAGGATTTAGGTAGAGATCAGAGTCGACGAGAAAAAGGTAATCGTATCCTTCCTCAAGGGCAATTTTAATAAAATAATCCTTATAGCGAGCCACTTTCCAGATTAAATCCTCCCGCCAATAGTGGGTTGACTCATCACGGAGATAATCTTCCTTCGTATCACCCGGTAAAATCCGGACATTCGGTCGTTGGAGGGCAAAGTGGCTGAGCAGAGTATGGTCATTATGGTCATCCATCAAAATAAAATCAAGCGTTACTTGACTGGTCTCTAAATGCAGGAGTGACTCCAAAAATTCAAAGAGGATGCGTTCCTGTTGTTTAACGGGGCTGGCTAGGAGAACACGATGGTTCATTCTATATGCTCCTTTCCTTGGAACCCGATAGTTACCTTAGAATCCATGAAAATGTGACAGAAGATGAGAAGGGCATCTTGTATAGTACTCTCAACTTGATTTTTTAGATTAAAATAAGTGGACCCCATGTCGTTTTCTTCGATGATCACACTACAAAAATGTATTTCTTTAAGTGCGAGCGTCACTAACTTATGAGCGTATTCATAAAGCAGAGCTTGACTGGATTCGGGGCTTGAAAGTTGGTTCGCAGCAAGGTTAGGGCAACCTGTTACCTGCCTAGAATACTTCCAGAGGTAATCGAGCAGATCATCGATCGGGTAGCCTTTCTGAATCAGGCTGAGTAATTGTTGCCAAGGATAAGAGGAGGTAGGGGACGATTCGAGAGCACAAATATAAGCCTCGTACGCCTGTTGTAAATTCCCAGAAGAGTGATGGACATCCCCTAAGAGACAACTCACTTGGTAAGAGGTTGCAAGCTTAATGGTTCCGATACTTAGAGATTGTTCTAAATCCTCTGTTGCTTGGGGGTAGTTCCCTTGCCGGAAGTTAGCGGTACCTCGGAGAAAAAGGAAATCCGCGTGATCGGGGTACATTCTTAAGGCTTTACTTAGAAAGTCACTTAATGGAGTGATTTCTTCAAGACGTAGATAGCCAAGTGCCATATTGAGGAGAACATCTTCAAAATACCCCTCGTGACCCGACATGTGCACTAAGGCCTTGGAAAGCTGATTCAGTCCCTTAGAGATTGAATCTTGTTGATAATACTCCAGCCCAAGGCAGTAGAGGAGGAAGGGATTGTTCGGATTCTGCTGGAGTTCCTTCTTGATGATCTCGCTATTTCGAGTAAATTTCTCTTTTGTTTGCAGGCGATCTTTGAGGTAACCAAAGTGATGAATCGTGAGAGGTGCTGAGGCTAACCCGTTGCCGTTATTGGTTCTAAGAATCGAAGGGGTTACTTGTTCATGAATGGCTCCCTCAAATCGATAAATTGGTTTATTTCGAAATAATCGCACAACCTGATCGCTTGATTCAATTTGACTTGAATCAAGGATATTTCTGATCTGAAGAAAATATCCTTCAATCTGATCATTGGTTAAGAGTGCGGAGAAGGTCTCGGGGTCGATCGATTCAAGAACTTCGTCTGCATCTAGGACTAAGATCCAATCCGACGTGGCTTGTTGGAGGGCGAAGTTTCTGGCGACAGAGAAGTCATTCGTCCAAGTGGCGTGAAATAGTTTTGCCCCCGCGGCGAGAGCCAATTGGGGAGTTCTATCCGTACTTCCCGTGTCAACAATGATTAGTTCATCCGTTAAACCTTGGACGCTTTGGAGTACTGACAGAAGACAGTCTTCTTCATCTTGGACGATCATACATAAGCTTACGGTCTTTTGAGTTTTCATTTACTTATCCCACAATTTCCAAACTTAGCGACAAGGAGATTTTTAAGGTCCAGTAATCGTTGGTCGTAGTCATCGATAAGTTGATGGAAACCCTTTTCGGTGAATTTAATTAGGGATTCGAGGCCCAGGCTGTAAGTGGCAACGAGGGGATTATGATAGCTCTCATGAGAGCGATAACGCTTACAGTCAGCCAACAGTTCAAGAGT
Source organism: Desulfosporosinus sp. BICA1-9 (assembly GCF_000802135.1). Classification (NCBI taxonomy): domain Bacteria; kingdom Bacillati; phylum Bacillota; class Clostridia; order Eubacteriales; family Desulfitobacteriaceae; genus Desulfosporosinus; species Desulfosporosinus sp. BICA1-9. Next base: position 26,586 of record NZ_JUEE01000020.1, on the reverse strand, counting down.
AGGGTTGAGAATATCTGTTTCTTGTACTTTAAGCGAAGGTGTGGGAAGTTTGTTATTTTGCATAAATCGAAGAATATACAGAAAAATATGCGCCTCACACCGGGTTGAGGGATGTTTCCAGAACGAGATCGCTAAGGATCGAGCGCTTTGAAAATCACCGAGCAGAATTAGCGCCACTATCGAAAGTTTTTGACCGTCTTTGTAAAAAGAGTGATCCACAGTCATTTGGTGCAAGCGGTTAAATCCTTCGTGTACTCTGCCGGAATAGATGCAATATTTGCTGTAGTAAAAAGGGAACCGTTCATCCTTTAGAAAAAGGTTTTTACGTTTTTCCAGACAGAGATAGGCTTGTTCCACATTTTCGACAAGGAAAAACAAATCCGCAGACGTGAGGCAAAGAAGGGGGTCATTAAGAAATCCGCTATCCTCAAGGTGCTGATAACTAAGAGAGGAGCCTTTTTCACGAAGCAGGATTAAAAAGAGGGAGTAAAGAGGGTAAGGATAGCTGGGGTTGAGCTTAAGAGCTGTTTCATAGGCCTCTCTGGCTTCTGGAATTTTTCCGATCTGTTCGTAGCAAAAACCCAAGTGATAGTAAGCTAGGAAACTTTCTGAACCGGTCAGATGGTTGAACAAAGCTGGGGGATTACCGCAAGTAATGGCATGGTCAAGCCACTTTAGGGCAATAGGGTATTCTTCCTTTTCCTCGAAGAGAAGGCCCCCTAGATAAAAGATGTCTGTAAAGGATGGGTAGTCAAGGCTTGCTTCAAGACAAAGGGAGAGGGCTTCATCGAGACGGCCCAACGCTCTGAAGGATAAGATAAGGTACTTTAGAGCAGGTGCTCGAAAAAGTAAGTTTTCGTCGGATAGGCTGAAGTAGGCTTTTTGCAAGAACGGGAGTGCATAAGCCGGTTTACCAAGCATGAGCCACTCGACCCCCAGGTAATAATGTAAAAAGGGGTTATGAGGGTCTTCTTGAGAAGCTTTTTTCAGCAGGTTAAGGTTACGGATTCTCTTTTGATGCCGTATCTTGAGGGGCAACGATTTATGCTTTAGGATAGGGCCCTTGGCAAGGCCGACTTTTTGTTGGTCTGGAAGGGAGACCTGTTCATGAATCATACCGACATACTGATAGCCCCCATTGTTTCGGAACAACCGGAGAACATAAAATGTATTATATTCGCCGGTTGAATCTGAGACGGGATTAAGAAGAGGGAGCAAAAAAGCTTCTTTGTCTTTTTCCCTGTCTAGCAGGGCATGAAGGCTCTTCGGACCTTGAAACTGGATTTCTTCATCGGCATCCAGAGCTAAGATCCAATCCCCTGAAGCATGCTCTATGGCAAAGTTTCGGGCGGCGCTAAAATCGTTGTTCCAAGGAAAGGAGTAGACATTGGGAGTATAACGCCGGGCAATGCTGATGGTATCATCGGTAGACCCTGTATCGACGATAACGATTTCATCGACTTCACTCTTAACGCTTTCTAGGCAATCCGCTAAATAAACGGATTCATTTCTTACGATCATAGTGAGGCTAATCCGCTCGTTCATGGCTGGACGAGACCTCCTCCGATAACTTCTTGAAAACGTAGTTTTCCGGGTATTTTGCTAAGGCTTCATTCAGGATGTTTCGCCGCCAAGCAGTATAGAGGTTGATGAGACGAATATAGTAGCGAGGAGTCTCTGGGTCGATATCCACGGCATGTTTATAATGGTTCTCTGCTTCAGTAAGCTGTCCTAGCTGGGAGTAGATTTCGGCAAGCTGAAAATGCGCTTCAGCCGATGGATTTGTTCTGATCAAGGTTTGTAAAAAGAGGATGGCTCTGCTTTCCTCGCTATAGGCTATAAATAGTTGGGCAATTTTCAGGTAATACTCGATCAAGCAATTTGGGTGCAGAGAATGTAAGAAGTACATTGCCCGATTAAATTCTCGCATTGCGATCAAACGTTGGACAATATCCAGTAAAAGTAACATCCCTTCCGGACCCAAAATTATTTGAGGAGAAGCAGCGTTTTTTCCTGAATAGGCTAGAAATAAGGAAATAACGTTTTCCGTATCTTGGGCTAATCCAAAGGCATGAAGTTCGTTCCAGAGGGTTCGGACTTTTTGGGATTTGTCCTGAATCCAGAAGTAGAATAGCCTATTGACCGTAGCAATCGGGTATTCAGGACTTTCCGGGGGGAAATCTTCAAGGAGCCTTAATGCTTCAAAGAATCGCCGTTCCTGAATGAGACAGATCGCTTTTCTCAATTTGATATCGGCTGAAACGGGGAACCCGTCCTCAGCTTGGTCCAAATACTTTAAGGCTAGACCGTAGGCTCCGTGACGAAAATAAATGTCCCCCATCAGTCGATTAGCTGCAGGTGTGCAGAAATCACAGACCTTTTCTAGGCATTCCATCGTATATTCAGGTTCTTTGGTTGGTTTGAGAATGCCAACCAGACTTTCTAGGGCGTGGGTAAAGTTGGGGTTGTCGCGAAGGCTATAGAGATAGTACTTGAGTGCTTCTTCCTCATCCATAAAAGATTCCGAGATTTGAGCAAGATAGTAATAGGACCGAAATCCCCTAATTCCGGCAAAGGACGCGTATTGAGGAGGTTGTTCGGGCATAGATAAGGCTTGGAGAAAGGCATTTCGTGCTTGAGAATAGTGTTTAAGGTCTAGCAGGATAAGACCTGTATAATAATATAAATCTGCATAATTGGGGAAGAACTTGAGTCCGAGTGTGGCAGAATGGAGGGCCTCCTGGAGCTGACCGGAAGAGTGTTGAGCCATCACAATATAGCGTAAGAGCTTGGGGAGGTAGATTGTGTTCGGATCAAGGTCATTCGCAGACTTGATGAGAACGGCGGCTGCTTCTGCATATCGTTCGGCCCGAAATAGCTCCACTCCATAATGGTATTGTAGTAATCGGTTGGTAGGATTTTGAGCTAGTTCCTTTTCAATCAAGGTCAGGTTTCTCAACTTCTTATCTTTCTCCCTGATTACTTCGTCTAAATAACCGTGATGGATAAGGATAAGACCCTCAGCAACCTGATAACGGGCTTGGGGATTTTTCTCTAAAATAACGTCGGCGATTTGTTCGTGAATCGCACCACGGAAGCGATACTCTTTTTTATTACGAAAGAGCCGAAAAACAAGATCGGGAACCGTTTCGATCCAACCCTCTTTTCCAAGGTGATTCATGATTTTGACAAAATAACCTTCAACCGTCTCATTTTCAACGAGGCGGCTTAAAATCTCCCGGCTTTCGGGAGATATCTCTTCATCAGCGTCTAAAAATAAAATCCAGTCCCCTTGAGCGAGAGCCAAGGAGGCGTTCCGGGCATCACTGAAATTATCGTTCCAAAGGAAATGATGAATGATAGCACCATACTGGCGAGCGATTTCACACGTAGAGTCAGTAGACCCAGTATCCACGATAATGATCTCATGGACAAGACCAGATACACTATTTAGGCATCGCCTCAGGATTTGACCTTCATTTTTTACGATCATGCACAAACTAACTTTTACCGCCATCGTTTGTTTGCCTCGCATCTCTTTTTCGTTTCATTAATATATGCATACTAAAACTGAAACTTTCCGTCGAGATAGAGAATATCATGTAGTATGTAATGGATAAATATGTATTGCATTAGGAAAGAAGGGATAAGTAAAGGTATGGCAAATTTTAAAATTTTTCAAGACAATCCTGATCAAGCAAAGGTCAAGATATTTGGAAGTAACAATGCAGCCTTAAACACGGATTCCTCGGGTAACCTGACAATTACGTCAACGGGTTTGGCAATCACCGCCCCGACGAATGGCTTGACGGTAACTGCACCGGCAGAAGGGTTAGCGATTACCCCTCCAACAGGTGGATTAGCAATCACCCCGCCGACTAACGGTTTAGCGATTACGTCAACTGGCTTGGCAATCACCGCCCCGACGAATGGATTGACGGTAACCGCACCAGCATCAGGGTTAGCAATTACCCCTCCAACGGGTGGCTTAGCAATAACCCCACCGACTAACGGTTTAGCGATTACGTCAACGGGTTTGGCAATCACTGCACCGACGAATGGCTTGATGGTAACCGCAGCGGCAGAAGGGCTTGCGATCACCCCTCCAACGGGTGGCTTAGCAATAACCCCACCGACTAACGGTTTAGCGATTACGTCAACGGGTTTGGCAATCACCGCCCCGACGAATGGCTTGACGGTAACTGCACCGGCATCCGGGCTAGCAATCACACCCCCAACAGGTGGTTTAGCGATAACTCCGCCGACCGGCGGTCTGCTTATCACATCCGCAGGACTTGCCATGATCAGTGCGACAACCGATGTTTCCGCTACTCGTGCAAATATCACAAATACGGCAGGAAGTGGAGATACGACCTATACCGTCTTAGGTGTCGAAACATGGACCTTTGGCGTAGTCAACGCCTCATTAGCTGCAAATGCCCAGGCGCTGGTAAAAATGCAGATCAGCCCGGATGGGACAAACTGGTTAGATGAGGCAGGCCCTGTTACGATTAACCAGAACTCATTGACTACTTTAGTTTCATCGATTTTTCTAAAGTATGCGCGAGTCTACTATAGTGCTGTGAATGCAGCGAGTGCGGTTACTCTGAATATTTTCTTCCAGGGAGAGTTGTAGTATAAAATAAAGGAGACCGGAAATTCCGGTCTCCTTTATTTTATACTAGCATGCAAGCTGAAAATCTCAGGTATGAATGAGAAAGGAAGGAAAATTGTAGGAAAATTATTATCTTCCAGAGAGAATTGATGTAGAGTACTACAAAGGGATCACAGAGCCTATACTCAGTGATCCCTTTGTAGTACTCACTTTAGATACTTAGAATTAATAGGCCTTATGTTATAGTTCCATTAACACATTTGGATAACTTCGATCAGCTAAATCGCCTATACTTAAAGAAACTGGTTCCCCCTGTGGGGAAAAAGAATGATATATTGCACCTTCGTTAGAATACATTTTTAACAATTTATAAAATGGCTCAGCGTCTTGTTGCAACATCTCCCAGTTGTACTCGAATATAATCTTTTTAATTCGACCCTTACGAAGAAGATTCTCCATTCCCAAGAAACACTGATATTCTCCGCCTTCTATATCGATCTTAATTAAATCCACTCTTTCTACAGTGTTCAGATAAATATCAAGGGGTTCTGCGTTTACTTGAATTTCAATGAAACTATCCCCTGGATAGTTCTTGGTATAGGTTTCATTGTGCTTATTAATGGAGGAGTTTCCATTGAATTTTCTTGACATATGGAAGGGTAAGACTGTTCTAGTCGAATAAACTGCCTTATTGATCACTTGGACATGATCAAACAGATAGTTAAGGGAGACGTTGTCTTGTAGTATAGAGAAAATCTGAGGATTTGCCTCATAAGCAATAACTTTTCCGGATAATCCAACTAAATAACCGAGTAAGACTGTGTAGTAACCAATATTAGCGCCAATATCCATCACAACGGAGGACTCTTTCACATGATTAATGAGATACCGGGAAAGGGGTGGCTCGATCAACCCAGTTTGTATAAGTTCGGGCATTAGGCTTAAATCCTCCGATGGAAGAATTAATTTTCCTCCGCCCCAAGCTGGAAAAACAAGCATTTTCTGGTTCCCAATATAGGTTCCGTGCAAAGAATATCCCTTCCTTTTCATAATAATTGTATCATTCCACACTATGGAATATATTCTTAACTTCCTCAATCATGTTAAAAATGACCTTCGTCATCCTAGTTAAGGAAAAGACCGCTGAAATTATGCGTAACACGTAATAATTTATTACGCACTAATCTAAAACTTTTTATAGATAGAGTGAATATTATGCTAGGGGAAGCTAGAATTTCTGATTGGACGATAGGGAAATAAACGTTATGACCTCGGAATAAGGGGAGTGATTGAGTATGGCACAATCCCGATGCATAAAATGTGGAGGTAGTAAATTTGAGGTTGTCCACGCCAATAATTTAGAAGGAACGACGCGAGCAGTGCTCTTCGTACAGTGTGCAGACTGCGGAACAGTTGTAGGGGTACTTGATTTTCTGAATGTTAGTGTAAAAGCAGAGCGCGTAAAAAATGATCTGAGAATAATGGCTGAAAAATTATTGGATCGAATAAAAGATACCAAGTAAAGGAGGCTGACCTACATTGCCCCCTTTACTTGGTATCTCCAAATTCCATGCTAATTTAGGGTACCTTGAAGAATGAAGATGAGCATTCTTATATACTCACTTAGGTAGCAAATTTTAAGTTTAACAATATGATAATAGGAGACTTTTACTGGCGGAGCTTATCCGAAGGCTAAACTCTGCGTCCACTTCTTCAGAGGAAGAAAAGTGGCACTAAGCCCCTGGATAGGTTCAACTAAACTCCAGATGGAGTAAGGTTACTATTTCCGATGGCTAATCATGAAGTCTTAGGTTGGGCACATTGGAAATTTACTCCTTAGTCCCTTGATAACTTCATCTGAAGTAAGTATCTTATATGAAAGTGAGGTAAGGTAGAGGTGTCTGGTATTATTACTGTTAGTTTCTGTGGTGTTCTGTTATTTGTTTTACTTATTATTCTCATGAAAGTACGCACAGGATTTAACGAGATCGATGAAAAGTATGGTAAACCTTATAAGGCAAAACTAATTAAAATGATCGGTGGTCATCCAGAATTAAAAAGAGGGTCGATGGCAATTTCTTTTCATCCTAAGGATGCAATAGCCTTCAATCGGAAAGTTTTTCTATTCTCCCAGATCAGTTCTATCAAGATTACATCTCAGTTGCCTGAAAAATTCAACCATGGTAGAAAGATAGCTATGGATTCTGAGATAGAAGAACAATATCTTTGCATTGAGGTTAAGGATGAACATGGTGAGCATGAAGTTGTCTTTACCGCAAAATCAGATTTTAAGGAAGTTGCAAATAAGTTGATACAGAAATGGAATAAGTATAACCTTCTAAGCTAGTTAGATATTCGACTCTTTGTTGGGTCCGTTTGACCAAGGTAAGGATTTATATCAAATTTTGGATTTTGTAACAGGGGGTATCTGTGACACATAATCTGTAAGGAAAATGGAAAGGGAGAATTAATTGCAGAAAAGCTCGCACACCTTCCTTGAAGATGACATAAATTGGGAGTAGGGGAGGGGTGGAAAGTCTCGGTTCGCGATATTCCCCAAAATTTCTTCTAAAAATAGAAAGGCAGGTAAACAGAATGAAAAAGGACATTGATTCTTCAAGCCTAGCAGAAGTAGTGGATCGTATTTTAGACAAAGGTATCGTTATTGATGCATATGTAAGGGTTTCTCTTGTTGGTATCGAACTGCTTGCGATCGATGCTCGTGTGGTCATTGCGAGTGTTAACACATGGCTGAGATATGCCGCAGCAGTTGGCTTAACAGAACTCCATCACGATTTCTAAATTGGGAGATTTGTTAGGGAGGGGGAGAAACTCCCTCCCATTTATTTATTATGAAAGGAGAAAAAATAATGAGTATGAATCTTGCCGAATTAGGGCTTGTGTTATGTCAGGAGTTTGACCAAAGAGAGCTCGAATTGAATACACTCCATTCGGAAATTCGGACAAGAGTGAAAAACGATCGGGATGAACTCTCTAAGTTGAATAATCTTGATCGTGCAAATCAAATGAAGGACCAAAAGAAGATTATGGAAGACGCGAGTGGTTTGTTAAATAAGTATAGAGTTGAAAGGGCGGCCTTAGGGCAGCTACTGAAGGCCAATGATGTCTCACAATTTGCTGAGATGAATTCATGGGCTAGAGAGCGAGAGGAAGAATTGAAGGGCTGGTATAAAGCTGGAAGGTATATGTTAAGAAAGCCTGAAGAATCAAAGGGCGGGCATAAAGCTGGAGGATATATGTTAAGAAAGCGTACAGGGAGGTAAGACAATTGCCGGATGCATTTATTGAAACTGCATATATTAGGGACCTAACGAACCGCGCTTTGCTCTATCTCCAAGCCGGTTATGCGGTTCATTTTTGTGGACCGGCCGGGACGGGGAAGACTGCTCTGGCAATGCATATCGCAGATCTTTTGGGTCGCCCGGTAGTTACGCTCCAGGGCAATGATGAGTATAAACCCTCTGATCTGGTCGGAGGGAACTCAGGAATGCGCAGGAAGAAAGTACTTGATAACTATGTTCATTCTGTTTGGAAGGCCGAAGAATCAATGGATAGCGTTTGGTATGATGGAAGAATAACCCATGCATGTAGAAACGGTCATACTTTGGTCTATGATGACTTTACTCGTTCCAGACCAGAAACCAATAATGTACTACTCTCAGTCTTGCAGGAGAAGACTTTGGATTTATCTGCGCTTCAAAAGGGTGAAACAAAATTATCCGTTCACCCTGATCTTTCAGTGATTTTAACCAGTAATCCAACAGAATACGCAGGGGTACACGTGCTTCAGGATGCTTTGAAAGATCGTGTCATCACTATTACGATAAAACGACTAGACCGAGAATCGGAGGTAGCAGTTGTTTCAGGCCGATCAGGGTTGCCTTGGCGCGAAGCGGCTCGGGTTGTAGATATCGTTCGTGGGATTCGAGGAAATGAGGTTAATAAGCCCAGCATTCGTGCGGCAATCATGGTCGCCACGATCTTGGCGACGAAAGGATCAAAACCTGTCCGCGAAAACCCCTTATTCTATCAGGTTCTTATGGATGTTATCGGGTCGGAAATTTTTCATGAGAATAAAGGAGAACGCGATTCTGTTCTGAGTCAACTTATTGAACAGGAATTAGATAAGTACACCCCTGATGATAGGAAGTGAAAATGATGCGTCAGGCTCCAGCATTAAGGCCAAAGCTAATTCGACCTGCAATCCGCGATCATACACCAAGTTTCTTCCAGATGCACGTGTATGACCAAGAACTCCATCGACTCGAGGCTGAGCGAGCGGAGATAGCTAAACGGGTTAGGGTGATAGAGGAAAGGGTAAAGGTCGTTCAAAGGGAGTTGCAAAAACTTGAACGGACTCTCAAAAATCGTGTGCACAACCAACCTACTGATTTTTGAGCATTAAAGTATGCTATGAAAAAACCATTAATATTGAACTTTTGTCATGATTTCTGATCCCTATCATATATATGTCATAGGCAGTTAGGAAGGGGGTCAGATCATGGCATTAAGTAAAAGCGTAGAGTCAAGTAGTTTAGCGGAGGTCATTGACCGCATTCTTGATAAGGGAATTGTCATTGATGCCTTTGTCAGGATTTCTTTGGTTGGAATTGAACTCATAACCATTGAAGCGCGTATTGTGATCGCTTCAGTGGATACCTATTTAAAATACGCTTCCGCCATCGGGCTAACCCTTACAGGCTCTTCCTCGATAATGAGGAATTAAAGGAGGAGATTGAGCATGGATATCCAACAATTAGTCAATGATGTAAAAACCTTCTTCCAAAGTATTCTACAAAAAGAGGCAAATGTCATTGGCGTTAGGCGACGCGAAAACGGCTGGATTGTACAAGTTGAAACGATCGAGGATTCTGACTATCAGCGGCGCCGAGCACTTGATGACGTTGTGGGGCTTTATGAGGTAGAAGTCAGTGGCAAATTAGAAATTTTAGGATATAAGAGGATCGGTTTGCGTGAACGAGACGAAATTGGTCAAATAGATGACAAGGAATAAGAATTTTAAAGTCGTGTCATGACATGACTTTCTTTTTTCAATAAGGGGTGGGAAAGATTGTATTACGGTTACGGTATTATTCGGGCAAAATCCATTGAGGTTGAATCCCTGAAATTAGGCCCTAAGCAAGAGCCTCCCTGCCTCATTGTAGAAGGGGAACTTGGGATGCTCTGCGCTAAGATTGAAGATGACTCGATGGCAACGGCTACGAGAGAAAGTATGAGTCTTTACACGGAAGTGCTTTGTCAAGTTATTAAGCACACCACGGTAGTTCCTTTGCGTTTTGGGACCTTATTTGATCAAGAAGAAGAAATTCATATGGTTCTTAAAAAAGAGAAAAAACGATATTTCAGGTTTCTCACCAATTTAGATAACAAAATAGAAGTCGAGCTTAAGGTTTGGTGGAAAAAAGAGAGCTTCCAAGATACGATGATGAAAAACAAACGCTTAGGGCGTTGGAAAAAAGCGATAGAAAGAGGGGAAGGCCAGGGTTACGATGTTGTAGAGTTTGGCAAGGCAACTATGGAAGTTGCGGATTATGAGCGTAAAGAATTAGAAAAGTCATTTCTCGCAACGCTTCGTCCGTTAGCTGACGAGTGGTTGGTCAAAGATCCAATGGATGAATTTCAAGCCTTTGATGGAGTATTTTTGGTCGAACGCCAGAAGGAAGAGGACTTTGATCAAGCCGTTGGAACTCTTTATGAAAAGTACTCTGCTACGATGATTTTTAAATATACAGGCCCTTGGGCACCGCACCACTTTGTAAACGAATAATGAACGGTACAATAATTCTTGGCCTGGAGGACAGATAGATTATGTTTAGATTTCCGATTTGGGCAATCAAACAAATTATTGAACATGCCGAAGCAGAGTACTATAGCCCTGAAGCCATACGGCGAGAACTCAGCCAACGGCAGTATATGCTAGAAAATAAAGAAATTACCCTAGAGGAATATCGTGAACATGAAAAACGATTATTTGAACGATTGATGGAGGGTCAGGAAAGAGGGATAGAAGAATGAAGTGGTCCCCTCGAGGGTGGGAACAGAAAGTAGAAAGGCTTGTGCATCAATGCGAGGACAAGGTAATCTTAGAATTAGAAGAAGTGATTATGGCACGTTTGAGAGAGGCAGGTGAAACTGTCATCCAGGGCCTTTTTCAAGAGTGGTCTTGTCTAGGGGTTTCCACAACAGAGCACCAAGAAGTCTCAGAAGCGAAGAAAGAGGACACTGCTCCTCAAGTCTTAATCAGTGAGGTCAATAATACCTGTCAAGTTAGCAAGGTGTGTGATTTCAGTAGAGCTGATCCCACACCATTTACCGATGAAGAGGTTTTGTACGCGTTTGGCATTATTAAAGCAAATCCAGAGGATAATGTTGATTTGCTTGGCATGGAGGACAGGCCATGTCGCATTGTTGAAAATGGAAACCTGGGTATGCTTGTCTGCCCAGTCCCTCGAAGAGAGTACAATGAAGAGTCACTCCATCTTTATTTGGAGGATATGGCCTGGGTAGAGAGTCATGCGCGGCGTCACGAAGAAACTTTATTAATAGTCATGGAGGGTAGGTCGGTCATCCCCCTGCCATTTTGTACAATCTTTACCGATGAGGAAAATATAAAACAACAATTAGCCCTCAACGCCGAGATAATACAAGGCAATTTGCAAAGGCTAGGCGGCCATAAGGAGATGCATGTTAAACTTATTGTCAATCATAAACGGCTTTTAGAAAAACTTCATGAAGAGCAACCCTATTCAGGGGAACAAGGCGGAGGGGGGTATTTTCAGAAACGCCAATGGGAGAAAAAGATAGCAGAAGAAATGGAACGAGTTTTGGATGACTATGGGGAATCTCTCTACCAAGATTTAAATAATATCGCGGAAGTCATCCTCCTAGATAAGGCTGGAGTTGTTGCGCCGGAGGGACAACAGGTTGTTTTTGCGGTTCAAGCTTTATTAAGTAAGGAACGTCATGAAGAATGGGATAAAAAGTTGGTGGAATTTGACGAAAAGGGTGATCCGCTAGGGTTTATTTTAGAGGTATCCGGTCCTTGGCCGCCCTATCACTTTTCAAGGTTAACTAATGAGGAGGCAACTATGGGTGGGTGATATTGCAAATTCAAAACAAGTTACGCTACTTGATGTCGTGGAGAAATTGCTTGATAAAGGAGTCGTTATTTCCGGTGATCTTATTCTTAGCTGTGGCAATGTTGATTTAGTTTATTTGAATTTAAAACTCGTTCTCACATCGGTACAGACGATGCTCGAAGAGAAACCTTTGAAGAAAGACGTGAATTTATGAAACAGCCTTATCTCTTGGGTTTTATTCGTAATTGTACCGATCTACCTAGTGAACCACCGTTGTCGACTGAATTAACAACTGTGGGAGAGAACAGTGTAATTTGGTGTAAGTCCCCAATGGAGATATTCAAGACGAAGAAGGATTTTCTATTGGCTATGTTGGAGTGGTTTGAACAAATCCGACGCCTTCAGTTAACTGTGCTACCGATACAGTCCGGTGTGAGTGTTTCGGATGAGGTTCACTTGGCTGAGCTTTTATTGACTTATAAAACAGAATTGGATCTGTGTTTTGACAAAGTGGAGGGGTGTTCGGAGTATTGTTTGACTATTCTACAAAGGAATCAGGAATTCGCTCATTTATCTTATTCATCATTGAGAGAGAATGTGCAAAGCGGGAAGGATTATCTTGATCGGATGAGGGTATGGCATCAATTGATAGAAAAGGAAGTGCTGCAGGCCCGAGAGGTTATCTCACATTTTTGCTTACGGTTAACCCCGTGGATTAAGGACTATTGGTCTGAAATCCCTCAAACTCGGGGAGCCGGAATTAATTTGGGGTTTTTAGTGCCTAATACCTTCAACCAAGAATTTATCAACGAATTAAAAACCCTTTTAGAGGAAGTTGATATTACAGATGAATGGACGGGACCGTGGCCCCCCTTTCATTTCAGTTCATTTTCTCTAAAGCCGGAGAGTTTTCTTATTCGCGAATCTTTGACATGGAGAATAGGAGGGTTACCTCATGATTGAGGATGACGAATCCGGTATTAAGGTTGCCGAGCGCATTATAGATTTTGAAGGGCAAAGCAAGGTAGGTCGTGTTAATGCTAATCAAGATAATGCGGATCAGGGACTTGCAAAACTTGTACTTAGTTTGGTGGAATTATTAAGGAGAGTTATGGAACACGAAGCATTGCGGCGCATTGATGGAGGGACATTAACGGAAGGGGAAATAGAGGAAATGGGGGAAACCTTTCTAAAATTGGAAAACAAAATGATTGAAATGCGCGAGATCTTTGGACTAAAAGAGGAAGATTTAAACCTAGATCTTGGACCTTTGGGAAAGCTTATGTAGGAAGGGGGAAGGAGTGTGGCAATTCAACATTCGAATAACAGTAGTGGTTTAGGAGATCTCTTAGAACGCATCTTAGATAAGGGAATCGTGATCGCCGGGGATATAAAAATATCTTTGGCGGATGTTGAACTAATAAATATCAAAATACGGTTGCTTGTAGCTTCTGTGGATAAAGCTAAAGAAATGGGGATTGACTGGTGGGCGCATGATCCTTATCTTTCGTCACGTGCGCGAGTATCTGAACAACAAGCGATTACTGCAAATACAGAACCAGTTTTAATTCAGCCAGATAAGGTTGAGAAAGTTAGCTCAAAAGCCGAAAAAGAAATAGAGCCAATTATAAATAGACCTAAATACCGAGTTTGAATTATTGAGTAAACAGGGAGGGTGAAAGCCTTCCCTGTTATTTTTAGTTTTATCCGATAAGATTTTCAATCACCCTTGTCCTCCACCTTACATATGATATGGTAGGATAGGGAGAGGAGGGAAAATGCATGAAAAAGGATGTCGATTCCTCAAGCTTAGCAGAAGTTGTTGATCGTATTCTAGAAAAAGGAGTAGTCATTGACGGTTATGTAAGAGTTTCACTAGTTGGCATTGAACTTTTAACGGTCGATCTTCGTATCGTGATTGCTAGTGTCAATAGTTTTTTGAGATATGCCTGTGCAGTAGGGCTAACCACCGAGCATCACGGCGACTTGTTTTAGCAAAAGGGAGGGAGAAATCCTTCCCTGTATTTTTGCGTAGTAGGCTTAATCACCGAGCATCACGGCGACCTGTTTTAATAAAGGGAGGGAGAAATTCCTCCGTTCTTACATTAGGTATACTATATCTACTCGATGACTGTTTTATAAGCTTCCAATGTAATCTCTGCAACTTTGGACCAAGGATAATGGTTGTGTATGTGCTGCATTAAGGGCAGGGGGGAGGCATTGAAGGATTGTTCAAGGGCAATATGTAAGCTTAGGTCATCTTGTGGGTGCACATAAAGGGCCATATCCCGGAAATATTCCTTAGGACTTCCTTGGTCTGTTGAGATTACAATGGTACCGCACGCTCCAGCCTCTAAGCTCGACAAGCCTGGGGTTTCAAACCAACTGGGTAATGCATGTACTTTGGCAGCCGAATAAGCCGAAGCAAGAAGTGCACCCTGCAGAGTGCCAATATGGGTGATGTTTGAATAAGATGTCAAACTTTTATAATAATTTAAATCATTAACAGGCCCCAAGAGAACGAGAGAAAGATCAAGGTCATGACAGACCTTTGCCAACCAAAGTTGGTTTTTCCTTGGAGATATCCTGGCTGCACAGAGCACAAATTCTTGGGGAAGATCAGGGAACTGTTCCCGGAATAGCTGAGGGGTTGCGCCGATGAATGTATCTGGAAACCCATTCGGAACCACTTGATGAGAAGAAGATTTGAGAAAGTCCTGTCGGAGAACGTCCATTTCAATTTGACTATTGGGGAGTAAGAGATCACATTCCCCCACGAGGCGAGCTCGCATGGGTTGCATATGTTTCCAGACTGCTAGGGCATTGGGACTTGCACCTTCCCGCTTAAAGTAAGCATTTGGAGGCCAATAAATTGTAGAAATGACAATCCTTTTTCTTTGCTTTTGGGCATTGAGAAAGAACAGATAACTCTCTTTAATACGGGTGATATTGAAAATATGAACTAAGTCATAGGGAGACAGATCAAGATTAGGATCAGTGGAAAGATGCACTTCAACGCCGAGTTTTTTTAGCTCTTGCCCGGTCGATACCATCTGCACAGTATCGCCAGCAGGGGTTTTCATGAAGTCCGGGCGAGCTTGGAAAAGCACTTTCATATAGAATCCTCCCCAAAGATACTCATTAAAGGGATTTGTCAAACGGCATGAAAAAGATTAGGAAGTTCGAGGTCTATAACCTTTCGAGAGCTTGACGGATAGCTTGGATGCGGTGTTGATAAGTATGGTTGCGGTAGACTTCTTCTTGGCCTTGGCGAGCAATTTTATGACGGAGGTCCTCACGGTTAAGATAAAAACGCACAAGTTCAATCGTCTCATCTGGATGACGGCTCCAGACGAGATGCACATGGTTTTTAAACGTATTTTCAATGGCTGGGGACCAATGCGTCAGGAAAAAGGCTCGACAACCTAAGGCTTCAAAGGTTCGCATGCTCATCATCGTGGGAGAGTCGATCACAGAGTGTAAGCCTAGAACGATCTTGGCCGAGGAATAGGCGTACGGTAATTGGTCGTAGGGTAAATATCCTTGATATATTCCGGAACCTAAGGTGTAATGATCTGTATTCGCCAGCCAGTGTTCATTACCGAAAACTTTCAAATGGAACGATCCTGAGAGCAAGGGAGTAAGGATTGTCTCTAGCCCAACTTTCCGTTGAGGATACGAGGTATAGTAATTGGCAACGAGAAGTAAGTCGCAAGTATACTCCAGCGACGGTTCGGAAGGATGATGAAAGGATGGATTGCAGGCAAAATGAAAAAACAAGGCGCGTAGTTTCTCTCGCCGATAAAGGGGAAGACATTCGCCCGCGGGAGTAAGAACCAGACTAGCTCCGCGTGCCAGAGGACGGGACATACGACGCCAGTCTGGGGGATCATCAATAGCCCAATAGACGAGGGGGAGTGCATGACGTCGTAAAAGAGGAAATAATTTTAGAGCTACTGTAGAAATCGAAACACCTTCAGCTAAGGCAAACTTGGGCTTCCAAGCCTTTAGCAAAGTGGTCAAACGGTCTTCCCAACCGGATTGATGGACTGGGATATAACGGATGTCGTCCAGCGGAGAAAAACCCGAGGCCAATCCCTGACACAACAAGGAGGAATCATTCAAAAACAGAACGTTCATTCATAGTGTCTCCATTGATGGTTTGTTTGTTCAATCGCAAATTCTAAAGTTTTAATGAGGGTTGCCGAGTTAATATAGTATCGTTGAGCAGCCTGCTCCACGCTCATATTGAGTATGCTTTTGGCCCCTCAACCAGATGTCAAAATACCGAACTTTCGAAAAACTTTGGCTGTCTGTGGATACTTGCTCAGAATATCGGCAAGATTGGTGTTTAAATCTAGGTGAGCCATTTGTTCCAAAAACCCCCTTTATTTTTCACATCGTCTTTTTCCGATTGAAGTTGACAAATTTGAGTCTCCAGTTTCTCGAGTGAAGTGTCACGCTCCTCTTGTTTAACCAGCATGACTTGAAGAACTTGGGATAGACTTTGAGTTTCTTTTTCGAGATGGGACATGGCTTCCTTGACTGGTTCCAGTTCATCAAAAGGCAGGAGATCGGCTTCTTGTCTGACTTGAAGAGCATTTTCTGAGATAACTCCTATGATTTGATCAAACTTGGAGAGCATGTCTTGAACAGCAAGGCTGAGAAGAGAGTTTTCTTGTTCGAGATGGGCGACCGTTTTGATTAAAGATTGGAGTTCTTCGTTTTCTTTTACAGGCAAGGGCTGGAGGACCTTCTCCGTAGGTTTTTCAGATACTTGAGGAGTTTCAAGTACTACAAGGGATTCAGGTACTATAAGGGGATCGGGCACTTCTAGGGCCTCTGGTGCTTCAAGGCCTTCAGTAGTTTCAGATGCTTGGATTAGCTCGAGTACTTCAAAGGTAGTGGATGTTACGGAGATATCCTCTGAATCAGCAACTGGATTTTTTGTTACTACATCAAGGTTTGGGGTATTTGATTCAAGTGGGGTAATTTTTGAGGGGATGGCCTTGCAAATATTCTCCATGACAGAAGCAGCCGAAAGAGGGTCGCAATGGGAAGGTAGTTGCTCGGGATAGAAAGCAGGTACAGGGGGAGGAACGGGTTGAAAAGTCTGGGCGGGAACGGTTTTGTATGGAGTGGGCGAAGGGGTCTGCTGATGAATACTAAAGCCTAATTCGTGGTGAAACGCCGGTGCATGTCTCACCCTTTGATCCTCTAACCAGTAAGTTTGATGAAAATTCCTTCTGCCTTTATGCACCCATTGTACGAGCTGGCGGAAAGGGGTATGCGAAGAAACTAGTTTCCATCCACTTCCATCATTTTGCATAAGGTTCTCTTCTCCTGTATAGGCAAGAAGCCAAAGAATCCCGTTTATTTCTAAAGCCCCAATGTTTTTAATAGGAGTGTTGAAGGTTTTGATGGGGGCAGGTGATGGATGCCAAGCACTGGCTAGCTCATGGGCATCCATCTGTTGCGCAGAGCGCAGTTCATACTGCCCACTGGAAGTTTTTACGACCCAATAGAGATGATGACCGTTATCTGATGTCATGAGTGTGGTCATATCGATGACTTCACCTGAAATTCTTAGAGTTTCAGTGGGAGAGCCCCAGATATGGAATGTTCCGTTAAAACGGTTTGTAAAGAGCAGAGAATATCGACCTTGGAAGGTTATAGTTAAGAAGTGTAGGTTTCCTTGACTATCCAAGTTAACGTGATAAAGGGGTTCTCGAGGGTGAACTACTTCGCCCATATGCGTACTCTGCCAGGAGGTACCGTTCCAAACACGATGATGGATACGCCACAGTCCAGGTATGGATTGATGAGTCGATGCGTAAAAGATATGTATTATCTTACCTTGCGGAAACAGAAAAAGTCGGCGGTATCGAGTTCCACGCACGTCTAGTTTGGCGATTATCGTCGTCTGAGGTGTCCCCGTTCCAGAAATAAGAGTGTAACACAGATCTCCATTTGTTTTGAGTAAGACAAGATGAGTAGTTTTAGAATCAGTCATGATCCCATGGGCTAAAAGCAGAGGTTCTTGGATTCGATAGACGGGTTCCGGATTGTTTTCTCTGAATAGGGCACATCCCTGGGGATCGATTTGCAAATATGAAGAGTTATTCTCATAGGTCAGGATAAGAGAGGTTAAAATGGTTCGAGTTAGGAGGGCCAATACGATCACTTCCTTTCTGTCATCGTACCCATGTGATACAGTTCAGTGCAAAGAAAGGGCCGTGAGGACGGCCCTTTCTGCTTAGAAGGGCAACGATTTATGACATAAGAGGGGGTACAACTACATGATAAAGGGTTATCGACAAGTATCCTGCTGTGGTGGGAAGAAATCACTGGGGAATGGAGTGAGAGTTGTGTCAAAGAAATTAAGGCAAGGATTTTCTGGGATATCAGGGAATTCCTCGCAGAGTGGAGGTTCTGGGCAGAATCCGAAGGCCGGAATAAGAAGTTGAACTAAACCGGTCACTTTTGTGATTACGAAGCTGCCGATAGCGAGCTGAATCGTAGTTAACGTGAACAATGGGCTGGTTAATACTTCGGTTCTTGTTTCAACTCTCAGGTTAAAGTCGAATTCTGGCCGAGTTGGCGGGAAGTACATCACAATATCTTTGTTGATATCTGGCAGGTTCCCTGTGACTGTAAATAAGGTCCCAGTGGAATCTCGTAAGGTTAGCGAATAAGGGATCTGAATCGTGAACTGTACTCTCGAGAAATTGGGGCGAGCTGGGATGGGAGTGATGACGACACTACCAGGAACGATCACACCTGTAGAGAAAGTCATGCTGATAAAGGTGAACGGCGGTACGCCAGTGGGTAGGGTCACTATGAAGGCTGGGAAGCATTCCCTTTGTAAGCAGCTAGCGTAGACTTTTTCAACGATGATGCAGACAGATTCGGTAATTTCCTCGAGTTGATAGGGGTCTGTCAAATCGATGGGGTCACTGGGTGACAAAGCAGATCCGACTCTGCCCACTGTAACACCCCGTGGAGGGAAGGAAGTCGGTAGCGCGGCTGCGATGGTATTGGTGAGTGTATTTATGATGCTTATAGAGCTATCTCCTTCGTTGGCAACCCATAACTGTGTGCCATCCCCGGTCACATCTAAGCCTAGAGGGTTAATTCCAACAGGAATTGTGGTTATCACGTTAAGTCCGGTAGTCGAGATTACGCTGACGCTGTTAGAACCGAAGTTGCTCACATACATAAAGACTGGATTCACTGGGTTTGCTGCAATTTTTTGTGGATTTGAGCCGACTGGGATTAGGCTCAAGAGTGCATTTGTGGCGATATTTATGACACTGACGTTATTACTGCCGCTGTTGACAACAAAGAGTTTTGTATTGTCCAAGCTAACGGCTAGTCCGTTGGGTGAAGTACCGACTGGGATCGTAGTGACAACGGTATTGGTGACTGGATTGATCACAGAGACTGAATTGCTACCTCCATTGCTTACGTAGATACGGCTGCCATCACGGGCAATTGTAACATCGATAGGTCCTGTACCAACAGTAATGGTACTTACTACGGTATGGGTTGGAATGCTAATGACTGAAACGGTTCCACTTCCAGAGTTTGTCACATAAGCTGTAGTACTAGTTGGATCAATTGCTACTGAAGTAGGTGCTAGACCAACAGGGATCGTAGCTAAGACAAGATTTCCAGCTGTGCAGATGACGGAGACAGTGTTACTACCAAAATTAGGAACTAAGACCTTTGTACCATCCGGCGTGCGTTTCGGGAAAGCGGGTGCGATCCCCACGGGAATGGTAGCGACTAGCACATCGCTGTATACATTATATATGGCGACTGCATTGTCGAGTGTTACCCAAGCATGGGTTTCAAATAGCATGTGTGTATTCCCCCCTTTTTTGATTCGATAAATGGTAAGAACTAAGGACTTTCAACGTATACTATTCGCTCGAAGTATAGGGTGTTACACGCTATTTTTAATTTCTATACTCTATGAAATTATTTGCTGCAGCATCCTGCCTGCCCGTTCGCTCCAGTCGTTTGCAAGAGCATAAGCCATTCTTTCTGCTCTGTTGGTATCATCACATGCTAAGAGATGACGTAAACGGAGAGAGAATAGGTAGGGGTTACACTCAAGATTGATGTTTGGAATGGTCAGGAGCTCAGGGAGTGGAGTCCCTAGAACACGGATTCCAGCCGCATAGTATTCATAGAGTTTGATGGGGTTGCACCCTTTCGTCATTTCAGTTTGAAGGAAGGGAATGAGTCCAACATCGAAGTGATGGAGATAGGCTGGGAGTTGGTGATATGATTTTAAACCCAAATAAAAAACGTTTTTATATTTAATAGGAAACTTATTAAGTTGAAAAAGGGCACCAAGAAAAACAAAGTTAAATTCTGGGTTCTCTTGGACAACAAATTTAAGCAATTCCCAATCCACCCAGGGGGCTATTGCGCCACTATAACCTATGATGGGTTTGCCAGAGGGAAGATCAATCGGGCGATCTTTCGGGTGAGAAGAAAAATGGACAAAATCAACACCGTTTGGTACAAGATGAACACGAGGATGCCTATGGACAAAATAGTCATAAATACTACCACTACTACAAAAAATCAGGTGTGCTTTCTCTAAGATAGCAGGATAATAGGGTGCCCAACTAGCAAATTCCTCTTTTGGTTCGTCCACTGCATCGTAGATAACAAGATTAGGGTTATAGTTTTGAATACTATTAATATGAGAGGGAACCGTCAACCAAAGGATGCGTGGTCGTGAATGGGGAACAGTTAAAGCAGAAGCTCCTTGGCAGAGGAGAAGGGATGTTGACAAGCTTCTGATTGTCGGTTTCGGAAAGTTACCGAGATCCTCGTAAAGAACCGTCTGACCAGATGCAGAAAAATGACCTAGCAGCTGTTGTGGGCGCTGAAACATCCAACTCCAAGGGATTGAGGGAGGGTAGATAATCGTAGACATTTGTAACCTCCTCGTTGTCCGTTTACCGAAAATATCGTACATATTATTAGGATATGTCGAAAAGTATTAAGGGGGAATGGAGAGGGCTAGTACCATTTGCTCAATGAGATCATATTATACAAAAAAGAGAGTTGTTTTGTATAAGAGGAGGGTGGAATATGGAAGAGGGGGAGGCTCGAACAATTAAGGAAGATATTGCAGAAATCAAGGAGGCTGTCAAGGATGTATCAGCAGTCGTGAACGATATGCGAGTGCTGCTAGCCGGTAACTATATTACTAAAAAGGAATTTGA
Organism: Desulfosporosinus sp. BICA1-9; assembly: GCF_000802135.1. Lineage (NCBI taxonomy): Bacteria > Bacillati > Bacillota > Clostridia > Eubacteriales > Desulfitobacteriaceae > Desulfosporosinus > Desulfosporosinus sp. BICA1-9. The sequence continues at coordinate 5,602 of NZ_JUEE01000020.1, read as the reverse complement.
GGAATTTAAAAAAGGATTCGAAACCGACCGTCGTTGGTGGTCAGGTTTTGTTATTGCTTTGGCAGGAGCATTCGCGGCAATCGTGAATGTCCTCTGGAAGCATTAAAATGGTATGGGAGCTGAATAATAGGAAAGCAAAAGAAGTCTGTCGTGTAGCTACGGGCAGCCTTCTTTTGCTATTCAAAAAGTTAAAGGGGTTTGAAAATAAGGACTCTAACATGTTTGAAGGCTTGTGCATAGAGTATTACAGAAGTCAACCTTGGAAACTGTTGATACGTAAGTTCATGGGGGTGATTCTCTGAAGATCTTATCATTAACCAATGAATTTGAAGAAGAAAGCTTTGGTGGTGCGGGAACAGCGGTAACAGGAATCGTGCATATGCTTGATCGTGTGGGTGTACAACAAACCGTGATAGTACCACGTAGTGATTGGACTGTGCCGGGCTGGGTTTTACGAGGGCAACAGATTAAAGTCCTAGGGTTACCGCGTAACAGCCATTACTTTGGTTTTTTAGGAATGATCAAGGTGGATGTCGTGTGTCAGGAATTTCCTGAGCTTAGTCAGGCGTGGGATATAATTCATAGCCATGCCATTAATTTTACACCCTTGGCGTATACCCTGTCCCAAGGAGTTATACCAATCTTCTATTCAGTTTATTCTTTTTTGCGCAAAGAGTTAGGAGACCGATCAGAGCCCGATTTACAAGCACAATTTAAGATACAGGAAGAGCTTCTCATGCGTTCTCAACGCATTCACCTCATAAGTCAGAGCGAAAGAAAGTATTTGGCAAGTCGTTTCCCGGAATACCTTCCTAAAACGGAGGTCTTACCTCTCGGTATCACCATACCTTCGGAACGCTGGCAACAAGGGAACACGAATGGGTTTCTGTATGTCGGAAGATTGCTGGATTATAAAGGGATTGAAGATCTGATCAAGGCCATGTCAATCATGCAACAAAGTGGTCGGCAAATTCATTTAAATATTGTCGGTAAGGGAACAGACTCCTATGAGGGGTTCTTGAAGCAGCTTGCTCGGTCACTGAAGCTAGGGGCTTATGTTCAATTTTATGGTCGGGTGACGAATGCAGAGGTAAGGAGATGGATGGCTCGTGCGACAAGTCTCGTTGTTCCCAGCCGACGTGAGGCCTATGGATTGGTGGCCTTAGAGGGAATGGCGATGGGGACGCCGATTATAGCGTCCAATGCTGGGGGACTCGCAGAAGTTGGGTCAAACGCCTGCGCGTTAACCTTTGAGGCAGGTAATATTGCGCAGCTGTCAGTGGCTTTAGCCAGCGCACTTGATAACCCATCCCTGCTAAGATCTCTCTCAGTCAAGGGGCGTGAGAATGCGATGAGGTTTGAGTGGGGTCGGCTTGCGCCGAGATATTTGAGCTGCTTGGAGCAAGTGAGGAGATAGGGGGAGGAAGAAGCAACGGTGTCAGATAGACAAAAACTGACATAAGATATAGTAATTATTGCAACAGAGGGGATGGGAGACCGTAATGTGGGAGCAAAAACAGGTTTTGGTCACTGGTGCGGGTGGATTTATTGGCAGTCACCTGACAGAGACCTTAGTCAAAGCAGGAGCGAAGGTGCGAGTATTTATTAGATATAATTCCAGAGATGGTCGTGGGAACCTAGAAGATTTAGAGCCCGGATTACTGGAACAGATCGAAATAATCGCAGGAGACTTACGTGATGCGGATGTGATCGAACGAACGGTCAAAGGATGTGACGCTGTTTTTCACCTAGGTGCTTTGGTGGGGATCCCGTATTCCTATAAAAACCCTCGCGAGGTTGTGGAAACAAATATTTTAGGGACGTTCAATGTGTTGACAGCTGCCCGGGATCATGGAGTGGAGCGAATCGTACACACTTCAACAAGTGAAGTATATGGGTCGGCACGCTATGTTCCGATTGACGAGTCTCACCCTCTTCAGGGTCAGTCCCCTTATTCTGCCAGCAAAATCGGGGCAGATAAGTTAGCCGAAAGCTTTTATGCTTCCTATGATTTACCGGTTGTCACAGTAAGACCATTTAACTGTTATGGACCACGTCAATCTGCCCGGGCCGTCATACCGACACTGATAACTCAGGCCTTAGCCTGTGAAGAAATACGTCTTGGAAACACAGATACCCTGCGTGACTTTACCTTTGTCACGGATACGGCGGAGGGATTTATTAAAGCAGCGCAGAGCCTAGAGGGGTTGGGTAAGGTAATAAATATTGGTTCAGGAAGGGAAATTTCGATTGGACAATTAGCCCAAATTATAATAAATACGATCCAGAGTACGGCAAAAATTGTCGTAGACGAGGCACGAGTTCGCCCGAGCCGCAGCGAGGTAAACCGTCTTCTCGCAGATAATCGCTTGGCTAAAGAAACGATCGGGTGGGAACCTCGTGTGTCACTGGAAGAAGGGGTCAAAAAGACGGTAGCCTGGGTTGCTTCCCATATGAACCGATTTCAGATAGGGAAATACCAAATTTAAAAGGGAAGGGGAATGGTATGCAAAGCATTATTTTAGCGGGTGGTAGAGGTTCGCGCCTAGATCCGTATACTCGAATATTACCCAAGCCTTTGTTTCCTATTGGGGAAAAACCGATAGCGGCTATTTTGGTTCATCAACTCCAAAAGGCAGGATTTGATGAAATAATTATTGTGTTTAGGTTATCTAGCAGATTTTATCAAGCTTTACTTCCAAAATGGCAGTCATTTGGGATTATCGATTCGTTATTCTGTTGAAACCGCTCCCTTAGGTACGGCAGGCCCATTAAAAATTGTGGATAATCTAGAGGACAATTTCTTAGTCGTCAATGGTAATGAATTAACCACCTTGGATTTTAGGGCGTTGTATGAACATCATATAGCGATGCGAGCAGATATGACCGTCGCTGTACACAAGAAAACTGTTTATTCATCGTTCGGAGTCTTAGAAATTAAAGATGGTCAAGTGACGGCCTATTCGAATTATACCATCCTCGATCAAAACGTTATTATGAGGGTGGAGGCCCTCCCGAATGGGACTATTTAAAATCTGTTCTTTTCTAGGGTAAGTATAGTAAGAAACGAAGGTAGAGAGTGGGGAGTCTTACAGCGGTGATGAACACTTTGATAAAGCTCATCATATAATGGATTAGATGGACAACTAAGAGCTGTTCTATCAAAAAAATAAGGGGGAAAAATAATGCCAGAACTAGAATTCCAAGGGCTAGAATCAGATGATGAGCTGCTTCTAGAGATACAAGGATGTGTTAAACAATGTAAGCCAAAGTGGGTTTTTTGTCCCTGTCCGAAGGGCGGTCAAGGACTCGTTGAAGATAGCTTATTTATTGTTAGACGGCATAAAATTTTCTGGGTTGTTCAGCTTTGTAAAACAGGAGTCATAGCCTTTAGGGAAGTTTCGCCACAATTTATGGAAATCTTTTCCGAGGTAATAGTAGGAGCTACGAGAATTTTTGTTGAGTTTGACCGGTGCCATAGAATAAAAGAATGGATTACCATCCAAGATAAAGACTGCTGCCCAGATAAACTCCCCAAAGATAAATGCTTAGATAATTTTTGTCAGGCTGACTTTTAAGCAAAGGGGCTGTAACAATACTTCATTTTGAAGTTTGTTACAGCCCCTTTATTTTTGAACAAGAAGGGACCTTCCAGAAAGTTCTATTTTTTGGCGGGTATGGAATCAGTTTAACTTTTTTATTCATCAGTGGCACTGCGCAGCGGTATTGTCCAACAAAGGGAATTGTTCCAGCATTAGTACAATTGAAGGTAACAAAATCAGGACATGAACAATACAATAAATAAACCCATAATTTAGGAGGTTAGAAAATATATGCCTTATTTAACAACGGGTTTGTTGGATAACGGCCCTGTTGAGGGCGATAGACAGAGTTCAACTCTCTCGGTAAATATTTCAAATGATGATACTTCTACGGTAGCAATTCAAATTGAGGGATTTTTTCAGAGTGGAACGACAAAAGTGAAGTATGTAGAAGAGTTTTTCACTCTTACAGCGGGATCATTGGCATTGAAAAACTATTTTGTCCCATTTAATGCCTTTGAGTTTCAATTTTTTGTAAGCTCACAGGCTGTAGAAGTATCTGCTTGGAGTAAGGACGCTACTGGAAACCTTACTTCAGTTCATTTGGTAGTGGCCGAAGCAAGCGCCAGAACAGGAAACAGTAAGTAAGAATTCTAAAAAAACTCTTATAAGTTGTGGATTTAATCAATTCGAAGGTAACGGAAATCGGACAAGTACAATACAATGTATAAACCATAATTTAGGAGGTTAACAAAATATGCCTGATCTAACAACTGGTTTGTTTGAAAACACCCCGGTTGAGGGTGTAAGACCAAGTTCAACACTTTCAGTAAATATATCAAATGATGATACTTCTACGGTAGATGTTCAAATTGAAGGATTTTTTCAAAGTGGAACAACAAAAGTAAAGTATGTAGAGGAGTTTTTTACTCTCACAGCAGGTAGTGTAGCCCTAAGAAGCTATTTTGCCCAATTTGATGCCTTTGAGTTTCAATTTACGGTTAGCTCAGAGGCTGTAGAAGTCACTGCTTGGGGTAAAGACGCAACTGGAAATCTAACTACAGCCCATAGGGTAGTTGCACAAGAGGTTAACCCATTTTAACAAGAAAATAATAATTACAAATAATGTGAGGAGACGAGAGGATGGCTGAATTAACTACCGGATTAATTGAAAATACGCCGGTCGCCGGTGTAAGACCAACTTCAACGTTCACAGTAAAAATCACTAATGATGACACAATTGCTGCTACCGTTTTCATTGAAGGATTTTTCGTGACAGGGATTACAAAAACATTGTATGCCTCGGAGTTATTTATTATGGCCCCAGGGGAGGTAGCAGAAAGAATCTATTTCGCGCAGTTTGATGAGTTTGAATTTAAGTTCATTACCAGCTCCGATGCTATTGAGATCTCCGCTTGGGGAAAAGATGCCGCTGGGAATTTGACCGCAGCCCATCGCTTGGTACCTGCAGAACTTGATCCAATAGGGCCCACAGGAGTGACAGGAGTGACAGGAGCAACAGGAGCAACAGGAGCAACAGGAGCAACAGGCTCGACAGGTGCAACAGGAGCTGCAGGAGCAACAGGAGCGACAGGTGCAGGAGCCACAGGAGCCACAGGAGCAACAGGAGCGACAGGAGCGACAGGAACAGTAGGAGCCACAGGTGCCACAGGTGCGACAGGAGTAGGAGCAGTAGGAGCGACAGGAGCAACCGGAGCACAAGGAATAGCAGGAGCAACGGGAGCAGTAGGAGCGACAGGAGCAACCGGAGCACAAGGAATAGCAGGAGCAACGGGAGCAGTAGGAGCGACAGGAGCAACCGGAGCACAAGGAATAGCAGGAGCAACGGGAGCAGTAGGAGCGACAGGAGCAACCGGAGCACAAGGAATAGCAGGAGCAACGGGAGCAGTAGGAGCGACAGGAGCAACCGGAGCACAAGGAATAGCAGGAGCAACGGGAGCAGTAGGAGCGACAGGAGCAACCGGAGCACAAGGAATAGCAGGAGCAACGGGAGCAGTAGGAGCGACAGGAGCAACCGGAGCACAAGGAATAGCAGGAGC
>NZ_JUEE01000019.1:0-12623 GCF_000802135.1 Desulfosporosinus sp. BICA1-9 | reverse complement strand
TTTGGTCGCGTAAGTGTTTGGTTTTTCCGTCATATTGCCAGTAATTTTCTGCTTGGGATATTTTTCGTCCGTAGGCATCATAGCTGTAATTTACAGAAGTTCCGTCAGCTACAGTTACCTGAGAAAGTCTATCGGCTGCATCATAACTGTAACTGCTAGTTCCATTTTCATCCGTCTTTTGGATTAAATCGCCAGCCTCGTTATATTTAAGTTCGTTTCCGCCTTCCGAAACCAGACGGTTGTCGTCATCGTAATAATAGTTGATTGTCCCGTCGTCATCGGTCATGGTCAGTCTATTGCCGGCTTCGTCGTAAGTATATTGAACCTTACTCTGAGGCTTAACCATATAGGCAGGAAGATCTTCCTCCGTTATTGTTTTTTCAAACTTGTTTTTATTCTGTTTTGCTTTGTCCTTTCCGAAAGCCTTACCATGGCCATTATTTCTGTGATGATTAATATTACCGTTGTTGTCATCACCGTGGTTGCCATTGTTTCCGTTTCCATTTCCGCCTGCATTACCGTTTAGGCCACCGTTGCCACCGGCATTACCGCCTCCGTTATTACTTCCGCCTCCGGCATTACTACCTCCGCCGTTGCCACCGCTTCCGCTATTTCCGCCACTGTTTCCTCCCCCTCCGTTCCCGAGTCCAAGAAAGTGGAAAATCGGGTCTTCTGGGCTAGCTGATTTAAGCTTATTATATAAGAAAAGGGAGAAGCTCTTGCTTTGGACCTGCTTATTGCCGTTGCCCTTACCATTATCGGCTCCACTGTTTCCATTACCGTTATCCCAACCGTTATGAAGCCCGTTATCTTGTCCCGGCCCTGGCTGGCTGTTCGGTGGAGTTAGGTAGGTCTCTCTGATCTTTTCGATCTTGTCCCGTGGATAATTAGCTTCAATAAGCCGGTCATTATCATCATAACTGTAGGTTGTTTGGGCCCCGTCTTCTTCCACCTGAGCTATTCTGTTCCCGACAGAGTCATACTGGTAAGCTAAGGAGGAAATAATCCCTTGCGGCCCATTGTTAGTGATTGAACTTATCTGCCCTGCAAGATTATAGGTTGTGTTCGTTGTTACGCCATTGGCATCGTCCTGTGCCAGTATTCGCCCCAGAGGATCGTAGTTAAAGGATGTTATCCGGTCTTCTGGGTCGGTGAGGGTTGTTACCTGGTTTAAAGCATCATACTGATAAGCTGTAATCCGGGCCTCCGGATCGGTGATCTGAGTGAGGTTACCCACAGGATCATACGCTAGGTCCATGGTTTTACCGTTGGACATCACTTGTTTTGTAATTCGATTTAGAGCATCATGGGTATATTCTTCCGAACCGTTGGGATAACCCGCCTTCGTGATATTGCCAAGTTCATCTCGATCAAAAGTATCGCTGGACTGGTTGTTATAGTTAACTTTAATCAATTCGCCTCTGAGGTTATACTCAAATGCGCTTACTTGGCCCATGGGGTCTGTTTTTTCTTTAAGTCTGCCGTTAACATCATAAGAATACTTTGTTTCTTTGCCCGAAGGAGTAAGCTCGGATAAAAGTTGGTCTAAAGGGGTATAGGTCTTCTTCCAGGTTTTGCCCAAAGCGTTGGTTATTTCACTTAAGTTTCCTGCGGGATCGTATTGGTAATTGGTCTTCCCTTCCCTGGGTTCGGTGACACCGGTTAGTCTTCCGGCAAAGTCATAGTTGTAGAGAGTTGAGCGTCCCAGGGTGTCCGTCTGTTTGGTTTTCCGACCTAACGGATCGTATTCATATGAGGTGGTATTACCCGCGGGGTCAATGCTCTTGACCAGGTTATCCAAAAGGTCATATTGGAAATTCCTGCTCACGCCCAGGGAATCGGTCACTTTGGTTAGGTTACCCACCGGATCATACTCATAGGTGGTTTTATTCCCTAAGGGATCACTTTCCATAGTCTTGCGGCTTAAAGAATCATAGGTAACCTTTCTGGTATTGCCGTTGGGATCAGTAAACGAGGTTAGGTTGCCTAAAAGATCATACTGGTATGTGCTCCTGGATCCCAAGGCATCTGTCTCTTTTAGTAGCGAACCTGTGGGACTATATTGGTATCCGGTTTGGTTACCTTTGGCATCAGTAAAGGAGATAAGGCGGTTTAAGCCGTCATAGGCGTACGTCGTTGAGAATCCTAAGGGATCAGTCTGCTTTATCAGGTTTCCGACTTGATCATATTGATAAGCAGTAAGTGCACCGTCAGGGTCACTTTTGCCAGTAACTTTTTTTAGATCATCGTAACTTAAGGTGGTCACATTATTATTGGCATCTTTAACCGTTATAAGGTTCCCCGTCGGATCATAGTCATAAGCTGTCTGGTTGCCCAAAGGATTTGTGACACTGACTAACTGGTTTAAAACGTCGTAATTTCTGGTCGTTGTGTTACCACCCGCATCAATGACTTTAACCATGCGATTGGAAAAGTCATATTGCAGCTGGGTAGTCTGACCCAAAGCATCGGTTAGAGCGGTAAGCATATTGAGAGCGTTATATTGGAAACTAGTCGTGTTTCTGGCAGGATCAACTGTTTTAACTAAGTTGCCCATCGGATCATACTCATAACTAGACACCCTGCCTGCCGGGTCAACTTTTGTGGTTAATTTGCCTAAGGGATTATACATATAAGCAGTACTTTGGCCTAAAGGGTCTTTTTGTTCAACTAGATTTCCTTTATTATCATAATTATATTCCCAAATATCGCCATTTGCGGTAGTTTTAACAGAACGTCGACCGGCTGTGTCATACTGATAGTCAGTAACTTTCCCTTCTGGATCGGTTTGAGAAATGAGATTGTTAAGAGGATCGTAAGAGAACAGGGAAATGTGTCGAAATATAGTGAAAAAGATTGCTTTTCCATAGCGCATTACAACCCGCGACTTCATTCTTCCGGGGCAATCAAAAATTTTGCGGTGCATTCACAAGTTATCTTTACGGCTCAACTTTCAGTACACCTGAGAGTTGAGCCTTTTCGACGTGCAAAACTTCCGATTGCGCCCTTTAAGAACCGTCCCCTCCGTTCTTCACAGCACTTGCGGAACCACGGATGACTATCCAGACGCGGTTTTTAAGAAAGCACCTGTTCCGGCGCCGGTTATGCAACGCTCCCTTGCATCCGCAACGAGCGTTGCATGGATTATGTACCAGAAATATGCCATGGCGGTTCCCCTCTACCGTCAGGAAAAGGAATGGCTACGTATGGGCATAGACTTGACCCGATCAATTATGTCAAATTGGGTGATACAGTGTGCTGCCTCCTGGCTGAAGCCAATGTGTGAAAGGATGCGCGAAAAGCTAATCACCTATGATATTGTCATGAGTGACGAGACGACCATCCAGTGCAATAAGGAGGAAGGCCGGAAGGCATCGAGCAAATCGTACTTCTGGCTGCATCGGAACGGTCAGTATGAGAACACACCGGTCATTCTGTTCCAGTATACCCGAACCCGAGCAGGCGAAAATGCCAGAAAGTTTCTGGATGGTTTTTCCGGTTACCATATCTCGGATGCCTATGCAGGATATGAAAAGGTGGAAAACATAACGCGCTGTTTATGTTGGTCGCACCTGAGACGATACTACCTGGAAGCTATTCCACTGAACAGTAGCAAAAAGGAGATTCCGGGTTCTGCCGGTGCCAAAGGAAGAGCTTATTGCAACAAACTTTTTGCACTTGAAAAGCAATGGAAAGAGCTACCGCATGAGGAACGTAAACAGAAGCGTCTAGAACAGAGTATTCCTGTTCTAAATGCCTTTTTCGCATGGGCTGAAAATGTGAGTACCAATCAAGAGCCGTTAAAGAAGGCCCTCAAGTATACAATGAATCACAGGGAGTACTTTACGAACTTCCTACTGGATGGGCGTATTCCTATTTCTAATAATATGAGTGAGATTTCTATGAAAGCTGTAGCTGTGGCAAGAAAGAACTTCCTCTTTTCCGACACCCCGCAGGGTGCCGAAGCCAGTGCGCTGGTATTCAGCATCATAGAAACGGCAAAAGCCAATGGTTTGGATCCTTATGAATATCTAGTTCACATATTGAGGAGTCTGCCCAATCTTGATTTTTATAGCAAGCCGAACTCATTGGACTGCCACATGCCATGGTCAGATACGCTGCCGGAATTCTGTTATGCGAAGAAAACTAAAAAGGAAGCTGAGGAAGGAAAATAAGCAGGATGGCGATGACTAATATTAACTTCGTAATGGATATGACGAAATCCTTTTTAGATGGAGAAATCGATATTATAGACTTTTATCTGGATTTTCCCTATGAGATAGAAAAACGTTATCGGAAGATGGTCAGGGAAGACAAAGACTATGCAGAACTTATTTATGATTATCTAGTAGAAGAAGGAACCAATAAGTACGATGATCTATCGGATGCCCAGTTCAAGAAATTGATCCGTAAACAGTATAAATACATTAAGGATGTTGCAAGTGAAGGATTTTTCTAAGAACGTTAAAATTGCCCTCGATTTTCAATAAGTTGAAAATCAGGGCGATTTTTTTGTACCACGCTATTTGTTCCACCGCTTACCAAACTCTACATTAAAATTTGCCGTTTTTAAAATCTATTCAGCTAGCTGAGTAAATTTCAAAAACGGCAAATTTTCATCTTCACCCCTGGGAAACTTGTAAAATCAAACGTTATCACCCTCTTGAATGGGTATTCGAGTTGATTTGAAAAAGATGAATGACGTAATATTCAGCCTTTTCAAATCAACGGTTAAACAGCAAGTCAATTTCTTATATGAAAGCATTACCTAAATTTCCCCAGAGATATTTGTAATTCTGTATTCTCCTGTTTACTTAGTGAAGCGATTGAACCGTTCCCTTTATAACCCGGGCCTAAATATAGATGAAAATACGCCATACAAAAAATAATTGTTGACAGGCCCTGACCACGGCGGTACTCTCCGGGTGCCATAAGCAGATTCAGCCGGATTCCGGTTCGGTCTGCGTGAGGAAAAAGAAAAGGTCGCCGTGACCTTCAAATGTAGATAGGACAAAAGTTACTCTGAATTTACTACAAAGCTATATCATTTTAAACATAGGGGTTTACATACCCCTTCCCAAAACTACTTTATCAATAATAATATTGTGGAACTCAGCAAAACCTTCTACAGCGCAAAGTAAAATTTCTACCGCCTCTTTTTCTGCACTGCCCATATCTATTGAGAAGCCAACAATTGAATCTTCATACCAAATGTCAGATTTCGAATGAATTGGACCTCCAAAAGTAGAATGTACTCCCAAGATATACCAACTATTGATAAGTTCACGAAATGCATCTAGAATTTCCCCATCTAACTCCCCGACAATGTGTATTTCAAAGTTTAAGTCTTCCCAATAAACCTTTTCGTTTTGTTCCACTGGTATACCCATTTGAATCAACTCCGCTTCTAAATTAATCGAAAACTAATCTGCCGTACTTCCTAGACATACCTCGTTTTTCATTTTCAATAATTTTATCCATTTCTTCTTCTGGTAAAATTGGTTTGGAGAACTTTTTCAATTCCTTTAGAGCGTCATCCGAATAATTGTTTATATCCGGTGTCAATTGCAAATACAGATTTTTTTTATTATTAAATTTTATTTCTTCAACTTTATAACAAGGGGCTTGCTTCTTAATAAAATCCAGACCCCCTAATTTTTCAATATGTCCTTCACTAATGATATTTCCCCAATAATAACCTCTAGCCAGCTCTTTAAAATTATGTGAATGAAAATCATAATCTAAATCTAATAATCCTTCCAATAAAGAGGCTTGCGGTGACCACCTTGCATAATAATATTCATATGACAAGTATCCGGTTGTTCCGTTAACAGCAGTAAATAGTTCTTTAAATAGATTAACAATTCTATTTTGAATCTCTTCAGGTATTAATTTACCAATCAGTCTTTCGCTTATTGAAAAAGCAATACTATTAGCTACCAGCTCAGAAGAACCATAGTTCTCCATTTCAAAGTTATAATCACAGGTAATACTCAAAGCAGTTGCTGGATTATCATATTTAAACTCATCATATGTGTCAGGGTCAGGGAATAAATAAATGTATTGCATTTCGTCTTTTAATATCATATCGCAGATCTTATCCCAGTTTATTTTAGTAAATCGATATATTTTCTTGCGTCCATTTTTCTTTTCCGTTTGTATTACCAAAGGTCTTTCATACTGGAATACAATTTCCTTAAGTAGTACATTAAATAGGTCTATTAATTCAATATTTTTTTCGCTAAGCTTATCATATGTTGCTATATCAAAATAAATATTTCGATCAAAAATTCTATCATTCAAGTGTTCATCTCTCCTTCTTATCGGTCTATTATGAGAAGAGGAATACTTCCTCTTCTCATAAATCCTTTTTTTCTATGGAACAGGAATTAGATTTCTTGGCGGGAAAAGTCTAGAGAGTTCTGAAATTATCCAATATGCTGCGCCAGCACCTGCTAATGCACCAGCAGATTCACCCAATATACTGGTTTGAGGTTCAGTACTCGGCTGCTTCTGATTTGAGGAAGCAGAATAATATATCATCCCTGATTCATATTTAAAGGGAGAACTACCACTTCTTACACTGACAGTCATATCACTATTATACGTAAAGCTAAACGATTCCAGTATGTGGCCTGGAACAATTGTTCCATTCCCAGCTTTGATATATCTTTCTAACTGCTTACTTCCTTCACCTCTAGTATAGTAGGCATTATCAGGTTTTACTTCCCAAGCCTCACTTGTAAATGGATCGTATACATCAATAGATCCATATCCTCCATTTTTACCTCCTCCTTTAATGGGATATTCTATGATAAACGGACCGTATCGAAGAGCAACTTCTTGTTGAACTGCTTTATGCATTTTACTCGCTTCTAAAAGTTTATCAATTTTTTCTCTTGTACTCTCTTGGTCAAGTCCAAAATACGGATCTGTAGAGGCAATAAGATTACCCGTCCCCTGATGGGTAAGATCACTACTAACGTTTTGAACATCAGGTAATAAAATACTTCCTCCTTCAGGCGGTGGAGGCGGCGGGGTATAATCGTCTCCACCGCTGTAACCGCTGTCCGAACTGCCGCCACCATTGGATGACGTGCCTCCTGATGTTGTACTTCCAGATGACGCACCTCCTGATGTTGTACCTCCAGATGACGTGCCTCCTGATGTTGTATCTCCGGATGACGTATCTCCTGATGACGTCCCAATCGTTTCTCCAATTTGTAGATTTTCCGGTGTTCCAGTATAACCAAGATCCGTCCAGTTGCTCCCATCGCCAGTTGTTTCTTGAGCTAAGCCCCATAAAGTATCCCCTGATTCGGCTGTATATGTCCCATCACTATTGTCAACCCAGTGCCCGGTTGGATCAGTCCGGTTAACCGGGTTATTCCAGGCATAAGCATAAGTATTCAAACTTTGCGGCTTGTTCAGTTGACCCATGAAGGTATCCGGCATGATAAACTGCCCAACCATCGGGTTATACCAACGGGAACCGAAGAAGGCTAGTCCTGTCTTGGGATCGTATTCCTTCCCTGTTATGCCCATCCGACTGTACGGGGCAAGTACCCCTGCAAACATGCCGCCGAAGGCATCCCAACGGTACTTAACCACATTCTCGCCCAGGCGATCGGTTAAGTCAGTTACATTACCTAGGGCATCATAGTGGTAATACATCAGTCCGCCCCTGGTTCTAATGTTATCGGCATTTCCCCAAGTTTTTCGGTCATGGAAGCCGAACATATTGCGGGCGATGACCTTTCCGTTTGCCGTATAGTATTCGGCAAGGGGTGAGCCTTCTCCTGTATATTCCTTGAGCAAAGTTTCCCCTCTATAAAGATAATCTGTTGTTTGGTCGCGTAAGTGTTTGGTTTTTCCGTCATATTGCCAGTAATTTTCTTCTTGGGATATTTTTCGTCCGTAGGCATCATAGCTGTAATTTACAGAAGTTCCGTCAGGTACAGTTACCTGAGAAAGTCTATCGGCTGCATCATAACTGTAACTGCTGGTTCCGTTTTCATCCGTCTTTTGGATTAAATCGCCAGCCTCGTTATATTTAAGTTCGTTTCCGCCCTCCGAAACCAGACGGTTGTCGTCATCGTAATAATAGTTGATTGTCCCGTCGTCATCGGTCATGGTCAGTCTATTGCCGGCTTCGTCGTAAGTATATTGAACCTTACTCTGAGGCTTAACCATATAGGCAGGAAGATCTTCCTCCATTATTGTTTTTACAAACTTGTTTTTATTCTGTTTTGCTTTGTCCTTTCCGAAAGCCTTACCCCGACCATTATTGCCGTGAGGATTAATATTACCTTTGTTACCGTCGCCGTGATTGCCATTGTTTCCATCACCATGGTTACCATTATTCCCGTTGCCATTTCCGTTTTCATTTCCAGCACCGTTACCGTTTCCGCCTGTATTACCGTTTAGTCCGCCATTTCCTCCGCTGTTTCCGCTATTGGCATTACCGCCTCCGTTATTACTATTGCTTCCTCCATTGTTATTTCCGCCGCTTCCGCTGTTACCTCCACCATTTCCTCCTCCGTTGTTACCTCCACCGCTGTTGCCGTGGCCGAAAATGTGGTAGAACCCATTTTCTAGGCTGGCTGATTTAACCGTATCCATTGAGAAAAGGGAGAAATTGTTGCTTTGGGTATGCTTATTTCCGTTACTGTTACCATTGCCCTTGCCATTGTCGGCTCCACTGTTTCCATTGCCGTTATCCCAACCGTTATGAAGCCCGTTATCTTGTCCCGGCCCTTGCTGGCTGTTCGGTGGAGTTAGGTAGGTCTCTCTGATCTTTTCGATCTTGTCCCGTGGATAATTAGCTTCAATAAGCCGGTCATTATCATCATAACTGTAGGTTGTTTGGGCCCCGTCTTCTTCCACCTGAGCTATTCTGTTCCCAACAGAGTCATACTGGTATGCTAAGGAGGAAATAATCCCTTGCGGCCCCTTGTTAGTGATTGAACTTATCTGCCGACTGCAAGCTGTTAATCTTCTTATTGACGGTGGACACCTCGTAGCCGTTTTCTACTAGGTTATTTCTATAGTTGGTGATTCGGAATCGCTTGAGATCACCAGTGAAGTCGGTGCCCGTCTGCGCGAGGTACGCCAGAAAGCCTGTGATGTCACCGACGTAGCTTTCAACAGTCTCGGGAGGCTTGCTGTCCTCCGTCAGGTACCGGGCTAAGCCTTGTACTATCTCTTATGCCCCCTAGTTCAGTTCGATTTGTTCTTGTTTTTGCATGTTTTTTCTCCTCTTTATTTGTATGCTTGACTCTCTGCGAAAGGTAGAAAGAAAGACCAACGGAATTTGATTTCCCGCTGGTCTATGTATGAGACACTTTTTCATTTGTCGCTTCGTCAGTATTGACGCTATTTTAGGGTCACGTTAGGGGCTGCTGACTGCAGATTTAGGTCATCCGCCGGAACAACTGAAGTTAGGAACATATATTATTTCCTTGACCAAATTACCTTTCTGCTTTGAAGGAGCGTTTGGAACATGGCAAGGAGGTATTGAGAATGAATGTTATCGGCATGTACGTAAAGGCAATTGTTGAGAAGTACGGACTGGAGGAAAGCGACATCTACGTTTCCCAAGTGGAATCCTTTGTCTTCCACCCTGAGGAACTAGAGGGTGTCATCCAGAACTCAGTTGTTCTGGAGGCTCCACGCCTAATTACCACGTTCCCCGTCAAGTCAGCATGTGGTGGGCGATGCGTCCACGTCATCGCGGACAAGGACACCTACGAGGTACTAGAGATCGTGGAGACAGTGGACGAGTGACAAATTGGGGATGAGTTTTCCTCACAAAGAGGGCAACCTTCCCCTTTTTTTTGCACTCACCGATGCCCTCATCGACTTGCTCGCTACAAAATGTGGCAAAATTCACTGCAATAGAAAAAGGGTCCAGTCGACTTTTCGCTGGACCCTTGTGCCACAACGGTTTGTTAGAATCGTTGTACCGAAAAACCAGCTGCTGAATTATCATTCTACAGCTAGTTTATTATTACAAGTCTGCCCAAACCACAGTACCACCTGTCACAATAGAAGAACCTCAAGAGAGTATTTAGAAAAATACCCTGATAACTAGTATTACAATCTCAAACTGAAGACCTACGAATAATTGCTTTTAATAACTTATTTGCTTCTTCGTTATTGGCATCAACTTTTGTTATGCGGTTAATCCATTCACGAGCATTTTCCAAATTTTTGATTTTGTAGTAACAGAATGCGATATCCAACATATTCTCAATATCATCAGGTTCTACTTCGGACATAAAGAGAAACTTCTTCAGAGCATCAACGTAGTCTTTCCTAGCGAGGAAAACTAAACCTTGGTTTTTAATTGCATCTATGCAATTATTGTCATAGTCGTATGCAAGATTAAATTCTTTAAGAGCATTTTCATAATCATCCAATCTAAGATAACACATACCTAAATTCAAGTGTGTTTCAGGCTGCTTATTATCAATAAACAATGACTTTTCATAATAGGTTTTTGCTCTTTCGTATTTTTTAATCTTATCGTAATAAACACCTAAATAATAATTTGTATCTGCGTTATCTGGGTTTAACAAAATTGCTTTTTGAAAATACGATAAAGCTTTTTTAAAGTTTTCTGTCTTTAGATAAACTCTTCCAAGGTTAAAAAGAGGTCTTTCCCATCCAGAGGAGTTTTTGTTGAGCTTTCTGAAAATACTAATGGCTGAAATATAATTATTTAGTTCTAGGTAACAACAACCAATATAATTCAAACAGTCATTAGTCTCCTTCAAGTCATAAGACTTTTTGAAATAACTTAATGCCTTTTCATATTGACTATTAATGTAATATATTTCTGCTTTCTCATAATACTTTTCTGATGTCATCTTATAAACTCCTTCTGCACAACGATTGGGGAACCGAGTGAACGTCTATACACGGCCATTCACTCAGTTAAATCTCCCTTACGGTACTGGCACTAAGTTTCTGGGTGGGAATAACCTTGAACCTTCAGAAAGTATCAAGTAGATAGTTAATGCTCCACCAGTTAAACCTGTGATTTCACTTACTTTGTCTCTAAAGTTTCCATTTTTCAAGTCATTATACGATTGATTGTCATCATTTCTACCGCCTTGTTTTGCGTCATGTAGTTCTCTTGTCTTTTCCTCACGTGTAGCCCTGTCTTTACCCCACGCATCATCAATCTGTCTTGCCTCTCTCTTTTTAGCGTCACTTGACCGCCCTCGCTCTTTTAGATTTCTATCATACAAATCGTCATACTGATCATCATAATAATCATCACCAGAGTCAATACCAATTAATCCAGAGGGTATTAAAAGCTTCTGACCAGCTTTGATAAGGTTTGGATTAGAAATACCGTTGGCATTTGCAATCGCATCAACTGATGTACCGTAGGTTTGAGCTATTTCGCTAAGTGTATCTCCAGGTTTTACATTGTAATCAGCATTACCCGTCCCCTGATTAGTATCATTGACAATCGCAGGTAATGGGATACTTCCCCCTTCAGGCGGTGGCGGCGGAGTATAATCGTCTCCACCGCTGTAACCGCTACCCGAACTGCCGCCACCATTGGATGACGTGCCTCCTGATGAGCCCCCTCCTGATGACGTCCCAATCGTTTCTCCAATTTGTAGATTTTCCGGTGTTCCAGTATAACCAAGATCCGTCCAGTTGCTCCCATTACCGGTTGTTTGTTCAGCTAAGCCCCATAAAGTATCCCCTGATTCGGCCGTATAGGTCCCATCACTATTGTCAACCCAGTGCCCGGTTGGATCAATCCGGTTTACCGGGTTATTCCAGGCATAAGCATAAGTATTCAAACTTTGCGGCTTGTTCAGTTGACCCATGAAGGTATCCGGCATGATAAACTGCCCAACCATAGGGTTATACCAACGTGAACCGAAGAAGGCTAGTCCTGTCTTTGGATCGTATTCCTTCCCTGTTATGCCCATCCGACTGTACGGGGCAAGTACCCCGGCAAACATGCCTCCGAAGGCATCCCAACGATACTTAACCACATTCTCGCCCAGACGGTCGGTCAAATCCGTTACATTACCTAGGGCATCATAGTGGTAATACATCAGTCCGCCCCTGGTTCTGATGTTATCGGCATTTCCCCAGGTTTTTCGGTTATGGAAGCCGAACATATTGCGGGCGATGACCTTTCCGTTTGCCGTATAGTATTCGGCAAGGGGTGAGCCTTCTCCTGTATATTCCTTAAGAAGTTGTTCCCCTCTATAAAGATAATCTGTTCTTTGGTCGCGTAAGTGTTTGGTTTTTCCGTCATATTGCCAGTAATTTTCTGCTTGGGATATTTTTCGTCCGTAGGCATCATAGCTGTAATTTACAGAAGTTCCGTCAGCTACAGTTACCTGAGAAAGTCTATCGGCTGCATCATAACTGTAACTGCTAGTTCCATTTTCATCCGTCTTTTGGATTAAATCGCCAGCCTCGTTATATTTAAGTTCGTTTCCGCCTTCCGAAACCAGACGGTTGTCGTCATCGTAATAATAGTTGATTGTCCCGTCGTCATCGGTCATGGTCAGTCTATTGCCGGCTTCGTCGTAAGTATATTGAACCTTACTCTGAGGCTTAACCATATAGGCAGGAAGATCTTC
>NZ_JUEE01000018.1:0-49058 GCF_000802135.1 Desulfosporosinus sp. BICA1-9 | reverse complement strand
ACCTTTCAAACAGAATGAATCAGAGCATCCACTTAAGAAGAATGTCAAACAACCTTGCATTTGAAACGGGTAACACTAGAATAGTGACCCAACCAGCTAAACATCGAATCATTCTTGTGGAGTGACACGCTATTTTACGGATAAGCCTCAAAAAGAGGGATCCAGGAGGAACGCACATCTATCTCTCTGCCAAAAGTGATTATAGCACGATATTTACTGATTGAGGTCCAACGTGTCAACTAATTCATCTGAACAATAAGGAGTAAGTTATCAAGGAACGTTCGGGTTGGTTTTGAACCATCGACCCTATATCTATCTTACAAAGGAGGACATAATTTATGGAAGAGGAAATTCGCTCTACTCTCAATGACAATAACAATCCCTCCACTAACACTGACGGTGACAAAGTGGAAGTTGAACTAATGTCCACTACACCTCAACCTATCATCCACCATCAACCCAAGAGCAAGGTCATTGCCTACGCTAGCCTCTGTTTAATTAGCGCAGTTATCGGTGGTCTTACTACAGTTGCCACGCTCCCCTATGTTTATCCAACTAGCTCATCCTCCTCAAGTCCAACAACTACTTCCTTATTTACACAAGTTGCCAATTTAACTGCCAATGAAAGCATTTTCCCTGTAGCGCAAATCGCTAAGAATGTGGGTCCAGCCGTAGTGGGTGTTTCAAATTTCCAAGCTAGTCGAGGTTTTTCAGGAAGCTCTGGTCTCCAAGAAGCTGGCAGCGGGTCTGGGTTTATCATTGATGCTGAAAAAGGCTATATTGCAACGAATCATCACGTAATCGAAGGCGCAGAAAAACTTACCGTCAGTTTGAGTGATGGACGCAATCTTGATGCGAAAGTAATTGGCACCGATCCACGCACAGATCTTGCGGTATTACAGATTTCGGATACCACAAACCTTACAGAAGTTAAGCTCGGAGATTCTTCAAACATCGAAGTTGGTGAATCCGTGGTTGCTATTGGAAATCCTGGTGGAGATGAATTTGCTCGATCTGTAACCACAGGGGTCATCTCTGCCACTAATCGCAACCTAAAGCTCCAAGGAGTTGCCAGTTACAATCTAATTCAAACGGACGCAGCCATAAATCCCGGAAATAGTGGCGGCCCGCTTGTAAATTATCTAGGACAGGTTATTGGCATTAACACCGTAAAATACGCGCAAACAGGCTTTGAAGGAATGGGTTTTGCTATTCCGATTACTGATGCCTTGCCTACACTACAACAGTTGATCACTTCAGGTGTGGCCAAGCATCCGGCCCTTTTAGTGAGCACTGACGATCAATATAACGCTTACGCTAAGAGTAACAATAAACCCCAAGGTGCCTACATTTCAGGGGTGACACAGAACGGTCCAGCTGCTAATGCCGGAATCATGCAGGGCGATGTCATCACCAAAATTAACGATGGTCAAGTACAAAATTCTTCAGACCTTATTCGTGAGCTCTATAAAAATAAGATTGGAGACAAAGTAACCATAACCTATATTCGGGATGGACAAACGAAGCAAGTGGAGGCAACGCTAGGAGAAATAACCTCAACATGATCGAATCATGATAATCGACGTTCAACATTAGTTAGGACGAATTCACTATAAAATTCGGCCTAACTTATGTTTTTCTCTACATCAATATTACTGAGCTTTTCCTTTAAATGATGGCTGATCTCAACTAGATAAAAAACCAGATCTTCAGCCGCAACCGGTCTGGCTAATAAATATCCTTGCACTTCTGAGCACCCTTGACAACGGAGAAAATCTAACTGGGCTTCAGTTTCTACCCCTTCAGCAATAACTCGAAGACCCAAAT
Organism: Desulfosporosinus sp. BICA1-9; assembly: GCF_000802135.1. Taxonomy (NCBI): domain Bacteria; kingdom Bacillati; phylum Bacillota; class Clostridia; order Eubacteriales; family Desulfitobacteriaceae; genus Desulfosporosinus; species Desulfosporosinus sp. BICA1-9. Next base: position 47,231 of record NZ_JUEE01000018.1, on the reverse strand, counting down.
TATGAGCGAGTTGAATAATGGTCGTCACGATCTCATTCCCGCTCTCTCTTTCGTCAGACCGATCGGTGAGCGCACTCACAAACGAGCGATCGATTTTCAAAGTGTCTAGGGAAAACTGACTCAAATAGCTAAGTGAAGAAAATCCTTTGCCAAAATCATCCACTGAGAGATGGATTCCCATCCCTTTCAGTTCTTTAAGCATGGTCAAAGTGAAGGACGAGTTTTCCATACTGATACTCTCCGTGATTTCCAGCTCAAGCCACTGAGGATCTAGCCCAGTTTCCGTTAGAATTTGGGCAATTTGACTGACCAGATTCGCTTGCCGAAACTGACGCGCGGATAAGTTGACAGCGATACGTACGGGAGGATAACCTTTATCCTGCCAAAGTTTGTTCTGAAGACAAGCACTGCGCAAGACCCACTCCCCAAGCGGCAAAATAAGCCCGCTTTCTTCAGCAATTGAAATGAATTCTCTCGGGAGAAGAAAACCCCTCTCCGGATGTTGCCAGCGCACTAAGGCTTCCATTCCACACATCTGACCGTCACTGATTCGATACTGTGGCTGGTAGTAGAGCAGAAATTCATCACAGGCCAAAGCACGGCGCATATCATTTTGTAAACCCAGACGCTCGGAAAGGGCCTGATTGAAAGCGAGGGTATAAAATTGATAGCGGTTGCGTCCCTCCTCTTTGGCTTGGTACATGGCAGTATCAGCATGTTTGATCAACGTTTCGATATCCTCTCCGTCTGTAGGAAAGAGGACAATGCCTAAACTCGCCGTGATATAGATCTCCTGTTTATGTAGATAAAAAGGTATTGTAAAGACATTCACGAGCTTTTGAGCCACCTGTGCTACTTGGTCTTCCGAACGCATTTCGGGCAGCAAAATTAGGAATTCATCTCCCCCCTGTCGAGAAACGGTATCCCCTTCCCGCAAACAGGAACTGAGTCGTTCTCCGGCAGCTTGCAAAAGCTGATCTCCTATAGTATGTCCGAGGGTATCATTAATGAGTTTAAACCGATCCAGATCGAGAAAAAGCAACGCAACGTGAGTCTGATGACGATGCGCTTGGGCAATAGCTTGTTGAGCACGATCCTTAAATAATATTCGATTCGGCAGGCCTGTCAATGCATCATGATGGGCTTGGTGGGAAAGTTGATTCAGAAGGGCGCGCTTGTCGCTGACATCGTGAAAAACGAGCACCGCACCGATCACCTCTCCTATCCTGTCACAGATCGGTGCCGCTGAATCCTCAATGGAAATAGTCTTTCCATCACGATTGGTCAGAACCGTGTGATTAGCCAGCGTTACAATACGCTTTTCTCGAAGGCATTGAGTGACAGGGTTAACGACCGCCTGACCCGTATTTTCATTGACAATATTAAAGACACTCAAAAGCGGCAGACCCTCTGCGTGCCTGTTCGACCAACCAGTCAACCTTTCGGCAACAGGATTAAGATAAGTGATATTTGCTTGTACATCGGTCGTAATCACCGCATCCCCGATGGAAGCTAGTGTGACCTGAGCACGCTCTTTTTCCAACCACAGAGTTTCTTCGTCTTGTTTTCGTCTCGTCACATCTTCGTAAATCGTAACCACTTCACGGGTGGATAGCTTATAGATAAAGCCTTCCCGCCAACCACTGACGTAGGCGTTTTGGTAGTATGTAGCCGGGAAATAAGCAGCTTTTCCCGTTTTGAAGACTTGCAGGAAAACCTTTATGATTCCTAACGATTCATCGTTGGAAAAGAATTGATCGAGAGGTTGCCCTAACACTTGACTACGTGGTAGCTTTTCAATCTGTTCTGCAGCCCTATTAAAGGCCTTACAGCGAAAGACTTTTTCGTCTTCCGAAAATTGAAAGACAGCGACCGCATTACTCATGTTTTCAAACATCTCCTCATAGCGTTCTTCGCTATCCCGTAACGCTTTGTGAGTCGCAAATTGTTTGGTTACATCCTGAATAATTGCAATAAAATGAGTGATCTCTACCCCGTTTGCTTGAACAGGTGTGAGCGTCATTTTTTCTCGGTAAAGAGAGCCCTTCGCGTGGCGGTTGATCATTTCACCTCGCCATGTTTTACCAGCAAGAATCGCATCCCACATTTTTTTATAAAAGGAGCTATCCTGATAGCCGGATTGCAGAAAATGTAAGTTTTGACCGCGAACCTCTTCAAATGCATAACCCGTAAGCTGGGCGAAAGCAGGATTAGCCCAGAGGAGCTTACCGGTTCGATCCGCGAGAACGATAGCATCGGCGGCGGCTGAAAGGGCTGTACCTTGAATTTGGAGCTGACTTCGGTCTTCATGAGCTAAAAAGGCCATGGTGATCTGTTCTGCCAAGGATTGCAGACGTTCAATGCGCACTGAATTGAAATAATCCGGCAGATGAGTGTACAAGCCGATTGCTCCTAAGCATTGTCCATGCGCCCACAGAGGAAAAGTGGCTATGGACTGTAGTTTTAATGCTTCAAAAATACCCCACCAAGGTTTAAACTGAGGGTTATCGATCAGGTTCTGCACTTGTGGTTTTCCACTGCGGATAGCCTCACCCACTGCACCCAGTCCCTCAGGGCTGTCGTCCCAACGTATATTGAGGGTTCTCATATACTCGTCTCTTACACCAGTTTGAGCCACAATAGCAACAGAACCTTCCGGCATTTTCAAGCCCACTGCTGCAACAGGGTAACCAACAGAGTGAACTAATTCATCACAGAGAAATTGGAAGATAACGTTCAAAGGTTGTTCCGCGAGAATGCGCTTTGTGATACCGTAGAGAATGCCTTCATGTAATTCACTGTATTTTCGCATACTGATGTCACTTAAGGTCGTAACCACCCAGCTCGGTTCACCTTGAGCATTGCGCAGAAGAACACTGTTGAGATGTAACCATCGCTGTTCAGGGGCGAAACGTTTTAATGTATGTGTTATCTCTTCGCTATCTTGAGTTGTAGCCAACACGTTTGAGGCATGAGCTTTCCAGCTAAAAGGTTCTCCCTGATCATCCATCCAAAGAATTTCTTTAGTGAAAAAACCGCTTTGCTTCATGTCTGTCAAAGAAGCGCCGAGCAGAGTACAGGCTGCAGAGTTGGCATTATAAAGCTGACCGGAGGTGTGTTGTAGAATCACTCCCTCGGCTACACTTTCATAAAGACGTTGATAAAATTCTTCTTTACGTTTAATAGCGTCGAGTTGCTGATCTTGCTTTTTTGCCGATCTGATCATTTCCTGATTTTTAGCTTCAAGAGCTTGCCAGGTTAGGCCTAAGAAATAGTAAAAGAAGATCGTCGTAAATAAGACCCAGAACCAGCCTTTTAAAGCTGAAAGGAGTAATAGCAATTCATGATCCGAAAACAAATAATGGATCACCGATTCTGAAAACAAAAGCCATAATCCGCTTAATAAAACATAAAGCAAGCATATTTTCCCCAGAGAGATAGACTTGTCTGAGTTTGGCATGGATTGGCTCCTTTCACAGGATGTCACTGAGGCCCTTTGGCCTATGTCCTAATATTCGGCAAAATCTAAAATATCCCTCCCATTCCATGAAATATTCTAATATGCATAAAACCCCAAGCCTTACTAAAAATAACCCGATAGATTGATTTGCGTGATCAATCTACGGGTTATTTTGTGTATTTCTTCCGATGACCATTTCGGACTAAAACAACCTAAGCTGATGATTGCAATAGCCTTTCTTGTATCCCTTAATAATTCTGGTCCTTCTTTATAACCTTATTAAGAACCTATCAACTAGATCCTGAGCGATTTGTTGCGATTGCTCGTTGTAGTGATTCGAAAACGGATCACTAAATCCGTGTTTTCCATTTAACACGTGTACATCAACAAACTTCTTTTGTCCAAGGGCACTTGTCAATTCCGAAACATTAAATGATTTTTCTTCTTTAGCGAAGATTAATAATACCGGGCAATTGGGAGTTATGTTCTTATAATCCCTTATCCTAGAACCATAGTAGCAAATTACTCCATCAATCGAATTTTCAAGGTCACTACAAATCCATGCTGAGGTTGCTCCTACGCTAAACCCTAGTAGAAATACATATTTATAGTCTAATCTAGCTTTCAACAGTATTGTTTTAACTTCATCCACTATTGAATAAAAACCAATATGTTCAATGAAGTACTGATAAGCTTCTCCTTCTCTACTATAATCGAAATAATCGCCCGACTTCACAAAATTTGGACATAAAACATTGTATCCAGCCGCTGAATATTGTTCGCAAATCAATTTGACATGTGGGTTAATCCCATAAATCTCGTGTAAAACGATTATTACAGATTCTTCGCTACTAACAATATTTATCATTTGATTCCCCAACTTTAATCATATTTGTATGTATCTTTTCTTAAATAAATTTTACACCGTTTAATGCCATGTGGATACAGTCGAAAGAATAACAATTTTATAATACAAATTGAAAGTGACGTGTCCCCTTAATTATAGTATCCTTAACATAAGAACGGAGACCACTTGTGCTGACCACCAAAACTCAAAAGGAATGTGATGTTGATGTCATCTACGCTGGAACAATTTCCGTTGTTTCATGGTCTTTCACCGGATCTTCTAACTCAGTGGGAGAGGTACTTTAGAGAGCGAAGCTTTACTAAGCGTCAAATCCTTGAGTTTCCATCTGACTGCTCGGAACCAATCTACTTTATCCGGACGGGCCGGGTTAAAATTTCGTACTTGTCAGAAGATGGTAAGGAATTTACGGTCGCCTGCCTATCCCCTGGAGAAGTCTATAGTGTTCACTCTTTAGCCTTTGCCACAGCGCTAGAAAATTCAGTCGTTTATTATCTTGGGATGGACAATTTTCGACCGATGCTCGGGGAATGTCCAGAACTCAGTTTACGCTTAATCCGTTTGTTGGGAAACATCTTAAAAGAGACCAATGATGTCATCCTTGACTTGGCTTTTCGGGAAGTCTCTGTGCGCTTAGCTCATGTTATCCTGCGTGAAGGACGACCTAAAGCCAACCAAGGATCCGATTTACCATATTTTCTGGACTTTACCCACGAACAATTTGCTGCTTTAAGCGGGACAACTCGTCAAACAGTCAATGAGATTCTTAAACGCTGGGAACGACAAGGAATTGTGGTCGTGAAACGGGGTAAGCTTTCTGTGTTAAATTGGGAGATGCTTATCGACAAACTATGATTTGAGAAAACTATATAATCTTTTTTGCGCGGTATAACACCGCGCTTTTTTATCCATTTTTCAAGAATCCCACTTATAAGTGGGTAGATATCCTACGGGCTACAATGTTCTTTGGGGTTAGCGCTTCGGCATTAGTCATCCATCGCCGCAAAGTCTTCCTTGCGCGATCAGCGGCTACGGCGAAATTCTACCATAAATTTTAATATTTCTTATGCAATGTCGGCAAGCCGATTGAAGAAAAGAGAATATTCCGATAAGTTATGGATAAGTAAAGTCCAGAAGTTTAAGGAGGGATAAAGTTGAGACAGATTCTTGCCAGAAGCGAACATTGCCTAGGCTGTAAGAGCTGTGAACTGGCTTGTGCAGTTGCCCACTCGACCAGTAAGAGCTTGTTCGAGGCAATCGAAGAACTCAAGCCGCCACAGAAACGAATCTTTGTTGAGTCCAACGGGAAGCTCAATTTCCCATTACAATGTCGGCAATGTTTAGACGCTCCTTGTGTTCATGCCTGTATGAGTGGGGCTATGCAGTTTGATTTGAAGACCGGATTGATTCAAGTCGATGAACAAAAATGCGTCGGGTGCATGATGTGCGTTATGGTCTGCCCGTTTGGGGTTATTGCTGAAATTTCTGCGACCCATAGAGTCACCAAGTGTGACCGTTGCCAGGACTTAGATTATGATCCGGCCTGTGTGGCAGCCTGTCCGACAAAGGCTTTGGAATTTGTTGAGGTTCAAGAGTTTGCCCGCAGTGGACGGCAAACTTTCTTAGACCAAATGAAGGGAGTCAACTAAAATGAAATCTCAAAAATCAATTGATCCTGCCGTGTTAGAATTGTTACCTAAAGCGGCCTTAGACGGTGTAGAAACGGTTTGGGATCGCTATGAAGCACAACAACCTCAATGTGGTTTTGGCAGCTTGGGAATCTGTTGCCGACATTGTATTCAGGGACCCTGTCGGATTGATCCCTTTGGCAACGGGCCGAAAGCTGGGATTTGTGGAGCAAGTGCAGATGTCATCGTTACTAGAAATTTACTCAGGCAAGTGGCTGCCGGTGCAGCAGCCCATGTAGACCATGCCTACGAGGCTGTTGAAGCTTTAGAGTTGGCGGCTAAAGGTGAAATTAATTATGACATCGCAGACGAAAAGAAATTGCAACAGGTAGCCAGGGGATTAGGTTTGGAGATCTCCGGCAAAAGCAAAGCGGAGCTCGCCATCGAGGTTGTCGAAGTTGCTTATGCCGATCTAGCTAACCATAGTAAGAAGCCGGTACAATGGTTGATGGCTAACGCGCCTAAAGAGAGAATTGCGGTTTGGGGGAGCCTTGGAATTCTTCCTCGAAATCCTGATCGAGAAATCCGCGAAGCAATGCATCAGACCACGATGGGTATGGATGCTGACCCAGTGAATCTAATCTTATCGACCGCTAAACAAGGGCTGGTTGATGGCTATTCCGGCCTAAAACTGGCAACGGACATGCAAGATATTCTTTTTGGTACACCTACCCCGGTAGTGACGGAGGCTAATTTGGGGGTTCTCCAGGAAGATTCTGTTAATCTAATCGTACATGGTCATGTTCCCTTACTATCTGAAAAAATCGTCTATTGGGCAGGCAAACTCCAAGCTGAAGCACGCCTAGCAGGAGCTAAGGGAATTTTAGTCTCTGGAATCTGTTGTACAGGTAATGAGGTCTTAATGCGCAAAGGGATCCCGCTGGTTACTAACTTCTTAGCTCAAGAACTGGCCATTGTCACCGGAGCGGTTGATGCTATGGTCGTCGACGTACAATGTATTATGCCTTCCTTAGCTCAAGTGGCTGCTTGTTATCATACGGAGATTATCACGACAATGCCGATCGTCAAAATTCCAGGAGCAATCCACGTGCCATTTACCTTAGAAAACGCGGATGAAGCGGCTCAGGAAATTGTACGAAAGTCGATCGCCGCTTATGGGCGGAGAGACAGCAAGAAGATCAAAATCCCCAATTATAAGCGTAAGATAATGGCTGGGTTTAGTGTGGAAGCCATCATCGGAGCACTTTCAACAGTGGACCCTGTCCAACCCCTGAAGCCTCTTATTGATAATATTATCAATGGTAATATCTTAGGGGTAGTGGCAACCGTGGGCTGCAACAATGTCAAAGTGACTCAAGACCTCATTCATGTGGAATTAGTGAAAGAACTCCTTAAAAATAACGTGTTGGTGGTCGCGACAGGATGTTCCGCTCATGCGTTAGCTAAGGCTGGTCTGATGAATTCAGAAGGAACCGAGACTTATGCCGGAGAAAGTTTGAAAGCAGTTTTGACCGCGATTGGTCAGGCTGCAGGTCTTGCGGCCCCGCTTCCCCCAGTCCTGCATATGGGCAGCTGTGTCGATAATTCAAGGATTGGTGATTTGGTCACAGCTATCTCAAGCTATTTGAATGTGGATTCGGCATTATTGCCCGTGGCGGCGAGTGCTCCAGAACTTCAGCATGAAAAAGCCTTGAGTATCGGAACTTGGGCAGTGACCATGGGGCTCACCACTCACCTTGGCGTTGTTCCGCCCGTGCTAGGGAGTAAAGCGGTGACTGAATTGCTTACAGTTGGACTGAGTGATGTGATCGGGGGGAAATTCTATGTTGAAACAGATCCCCAGCAAGCTGCTCTTGGACTTCTTGAGGATATCCGAGCGAAACGGAAAAAGCTCGGACTTTCTAATTAAGGGAAGGAAGAAATTATGAGCTATATCGTAATTGGCAATAGCGCTGCAGGGCTGTTTGCGGTTGAAGAAATCCGGAGGCACGACACCCTGTCAGAAATCATCGTCCTCACGGCAGAACAAGAACAGAGTTACTCTCGTTGTCTAACCACTTATTTCTTAGCAGGAGATATTCCGGCTTCCCGCCTTTACTTACGTGAAGAAGGTTTTGCAGAACGACTAAAACTTAAGGTAATTTATGGGGTCGAGGTTAACTGGATCGATCCGGTACGCCGACTTGTTCGAAGTACCGATGGGCAGGAATGGGGGTACAGCAAGCTTTTACTCGCGATGGGCGCTTCAGCTAATAAACTCTTGATCAAGGGGGGAAACCTTCCAGAGGTTTTTACTCTACGCACCATGAAGGATGCATTAGACATTAATCAGGTCTTGGAGCGAGGAGCACAAAAGGCAGTCGTCATCGGAGGAGGTTTGGTCAGTCTGAAGAGCGCTTATGCCTTGAAAAAACGTGGGCTTCAGGTTACCGTTTTGGTCTCTTCAGGTCAGATTCTCTCCCAAATGCTTGATGAAAAAGCAGCCAGCATAATTCAAGGGCACTTAGCAGCTAATGGACTGAGATTTCTTTTACAGACGGAGGCTGAGGCAATCACAGGAGAAGAGCAGCTTCAGGGTGTGTTGATAGCGCCCCATACAGAACTCGTCGCTGATTTAGTCATCGTGGGCAAAGGAGTACGTCCAAATTTAGGGGAATTAAGAACTATTGGCTTTAATATTGGAATGGGTCTTCAGGTAGATTCTTCTTTAGCAACGAATCTTCCCAATATTTACGCGGCAGGAGATATTGCTGAGACCTGGGACCTTGTTCGCCAGAAGTTCACCGTAAATGCCACTTGGCCAAATGCTACAGCCCAAGGCAGAATTGCTGGAGCAAATATGTGCGGTGGACAAGAAATTTATCCGGGATCTCTTGGCTTAAACTCTGTGGACTTTTTTGGTCTCTCTGCCATGTCTGCAGGAATCACGAAACTCCCAGAGAAAAAGGGTCAAGGGGATTGGGACCAGGAAAAAAGCCTAAAAATGGTCGGAGATATGCCCATCTATCGTAATCTACTTTGGCAGGGGGACATTCTAAAGGGCTTTGTACTTGTTGGGGATACGTCTCAATGCGGTGTATTGACCTCCTTGGTTAAAACAGGTCGACCCCTGACCCAAGCCCAAAAGAATTTGACTATGGGAAAAAGAGGGACCCTGGCGGTAGGAATGATGAACTGATAATGAATATCACCTACCTCATCCCATCCCACGAAATAACCCCAATTTACGCAGAAACAAGGCTGGACGTATTAATGATTAATGCTTCCAGCCTTAGTCTTTATTTTATAGTGTCATAGTACGCCTATTCTATCAAGAAAGATGGTCGTTAGAATCTCTACTACTGAGAATTTTATTACATTCATGAATTGTAGAATACCATCCGCAACATGATCGATGGATGGTTCATCTGGGAGTACCTTGCGCTCCTTTTCTAATCTTTAAAAAAGTAGTAGAATATCCATGTATTACTCCACTGCGGGAACGCCTGAATTTGAAATTCTTTAAATTGTTAAAAACTTATTATGGAGGATAGCTGCATGCCAGAAATAATTGGAGACAAGAAACTATTGAGAGTTCGTAACCGCCGTGTTCACATGGCCAATGAAAGGACATTTCTTGCATGGATAAGAACCAGCATTGGAATCATGGCATTCGGTTTTGTTGTTGAGAGATTCACGTTATTCATAAAACAAATGTCTTACATTATGGGAAAATCAGCTATTGAACTTGCATTACCTCCCTCTCATGGATATACGTCCATCGTTGGAATTTATCTTGTGGGCCTCGGTGCCTTAATGAGCGTTCTGGCATTTATCAGGTATAAGAAGGTTGAGAGACAAATATATGCGGATACCTATCAACCAGCTTCGATACTTAACATCCTACTCACCATATCAGTCCTTGCAGTCGGAATCTTCCTTCTAATTTATTTAATTCAAAGTATATAAAGTAAATGATAAACAATATTCAATACTTCACTGCGTGCCTCTACCAATCAAAGATCAGGGATTTCTTGCAGTACGCGCAACAAGTGCGATGAGATTAAATAGAGAAAAGGATAATGCAACTTGCCCGCTCTTTACAGAGTTCAGCCTCACAGAGTATGCAAGGGTATCGACAAGATGGATAATAGACGTAAGAATAATCAATTCAAACAACGTTTTTTCCACTGACCCACCATCCTTTCTAAAAGACGATTCCAACTATCATCACGATCTTCTGAGGTAAGCCATCTACTGGACCTTAGTACTGCCTCTGATTGGTACATTTTCATCGAAAATCCAACTGCGACTCCCTTGGAACAAGCGGTGACGGAACTATATGCTAATCCGACCTATAGTCAAGCAGAAGCAGATCATGCGTTTCAACTTCAAACCATTTTAGACAAAATATCCGGAGTTGGCCGATGCACTGGCTTAATCCAAAATCCACCTTTGAATTTTTGGTTGTACCATTCATATAAACTAAGGTTGCATCGGGTAAAAAAGGTGATGGTGTTTTAGGATCATTGCTTGCCAAGGCAAGTATTCGCACGGTTTTACTCACGACCCACCTTAATTGTAATACATGCATAACTATATTCTATTCTACAATTCCTTCCAAATTTCCTTTAAAGCTTCTTCCATTAAGAGAAAACCTCGAAATTGCCTAATGCAACACTCGAGGTTTTTCCGCTTCTTAAGATCATTCACTTCCGAAATAAGTCATCAAAATTAGATTCAGGAACCTGAATGGGAATCTCAAATTGATTCCCGTATTCATCTTGATAAATAATTATTGTCAATTTCTGTTCGCTTTGGTCAACCTTCATAGGAGGACCACTGGCTTTAAAGATACCAGGTTCATTAGTCCTACCATCTTTTTTGACCATCAGTTGTAAGCTACGTAGATTTTGAATATACCAACTGTTAAAAGAAAAAGAAGGGTACTCTCGGATGTCGTAAAGTTTACCACTACTCCAACTACTCATCTATGCGTTAATAGTTCATTATTTCGCTTCTTTTTCCAGTAAAGACCAGAATTCAGCCGCTTCCTCGTCCTTCATTTTATAGGTATGTTCCCCATCAACCGGAAAAACGCCCTCACGAGTTTCTCTAACATATTCTGTGAAAGCACTAACTAATACTTCTCCTACATTGGCATATTTCTTCACGAACTTCGGAGTGAAATTATCGTATAATCCCACCATATCAGCATAAATAAGCAATTGCCCATGGGTGTATGGACCAGCACCAATACCAAGCACCGGGAAATCAGCTCTTTCAGTGATGGCCTTACCGACTGCAGACGGTACGCCTTCCACTAAAATACTGAAAGCTCCAGCCTCTTCGACCCGTTTGGCCTGTTCAACCAAACTTAAAGCTGCCGCGGCACTCCGGCCCTGAGCTTTATATCCTCCAATCTGACCCATAAACTGTGGGGTCAAACCGATATGACCCATCACTAAAATACCCGCCTCGTTAATGGCCTTAATCCTGCTCGCAATCATCGGACCGGCACCTTCTAATTTTATGGCATCAACAAGGCTCTCTTTAATAAACCTCCCGGCGTTGGCAACGGCTAGTTCATCCGATACTTGGTAAGACATGTAAGGCATGTCACCGACAATGAACGTATTGGGGGCGCCACGACGAACAGCCGAACAATGGCGAATCATATCATCCATGGTTACCGGAAATGTGGTATCATAGCCTAAGCTTACCATGCCTAAGGAATCGCCAACTAAGATCATGTCGACACCGGCTTTTTCCTCCATTTTGGCTGTCAAATAGTCATAAGCCGTAAGATAGACTATCTTTTCTTCCGTTTCGACCATGTTGTTGAAATCATTGATTGTTTTCTTACCCACACTTAACACCTCTTTCTTATTATTCCTAATACAAACGCTTTAGATCTTCGTCATTCATGGCAAATCCATGTTCAGGAGCCGGATAGCTTCCTTCATCAATATCCTTGCACCAAGTGTCAAAAACCTTCACAATGTCATTCCCCATTTGGGCATATTGAATCACGAATTTTGGTACAAACTTATCAAAAATCCCTAATAAATCGTAAGCATTTAAGTTGAAACCAGTTGTAAAAGGACCTGCCCCAACCGATATCGTTGGTATCGTAAGCTTCTGGTCGATTAATTGAGCTAAAGCTGTGGGTATACATTCCAACACCATGGCAAAGGCGCCCGCTTCTTGCACGGCCAAGGCATCTTGCAACAACTTTTCTGCAGAATCCGCGTTCTTCCCCTGCACCTTAAATCCGCCTAGCATGGCCGCTGTTTGAGGAGTCAGCCCGATGTGGCCCATGACCGGAATGCCAGCGTCAACCACTGCACTCATCGTCTCGGCAATTTTGACACCGCCTTCCATCTTCACACAGTCGGCCCCTGCTTTGAGCAGAGTGCCAGCATTTCTAATGGCCTCGTCGCGGTTCACTTGGTAGGAGAGAAACGGCATGTCTCCGACCACAAAAGTACTAGGTGCTCCCTTTCGGACAATCTTCACATGGTAGAGAACGTCCTCAAGGTTAACAGGTACGGTGCTGTCATGGCCTTGAATTACCATCCCTAAAGAATCGCCCACTAAAATCAGTTCCGCAGATGAACGATCAACCATGGAAGCCATAGGGAAATCATAGACGGTAATCATTTTAAACTTTTGTCCTGAAGCCTTCATCCCTTTTAAGTCTGGAATCGTGATTTTGTTTTTTACCATGATCAACCCTCCTCGTTATATATTAGAATTCGATTATCAGTCTCATAAGCCTTTGGATTATTTGTTTAACTTGTTAAATTTCTTGTCCTTGGTAATCCTAGTTCAATTAATCCATAAATACCGCACCTGACATTGCTGAACTAACTTGTTTCGAATATCTGTGCAAATAGGTACCTTTTTTGACGTCAGTTCTTTCCGGCTTAACCCAAGCAGCACGCCTTTCAGACAACTCTTCGTCACTCACCTGCAAGTGTAATTTACCAGCCGGAATATCGATCTCTATGATGTCTCCTTCCCGAACTAAAGCAAGCGACCCTCCTTCTGCAGCCTCTGGAGAGATGTGACCAATGGCCGCTCCGGCTGTTGCACCAGAAAACCTGCCATCAGTAATCAAAGCTACCTCTTTACTCAAGCCCATACCGACAATGGCTGCCGTAGGTGTCAGCATTTCCCGCATACCCGGCCCGCCTTTCGGTCCTTCGTACCTTACCACTACAACATCGCCTGCATTTATCTTCCCGCCGTAAATCGCTTCGACCGCTGGTTCCTCTTGATCGAACACTCTGGCAGGTCCCTGATGCCTTAACATCTCCGGAGCTACTGCAGCACTCTTACAGACTGAACCATCCAGAGCCAGGTTACCGTATAGTAATTGAATTCCGCCTTTTTGGGCATAGGGATTATCCATGGGACGGATAACTTCTGAATTTACAACGTTTGCCCCGGCCACGTTTTCTTTTAAGGTTGCGCCTGTGACTGTTAAAACCTCTGTTGCAAGCAATCCATGCTCAGCCAGTTGGTTCATCAGTGCAGTTATCCCTCCAGCCCGGTGAACGTCAACCGGATAGTGCCCACCTGAGGCAGGTTTCATTTTGACAAGATGGGGCATCTTTTGGGCCAGCTCTGTGAAACAATTTACGTCAAATTCTAGGCCGGCTTCTTTAGCTAAGGCCGTTATATGGAGTACTGTGTTCGTGGAGCCACCAATAGCCAGATCAACCACTATGGCATTTTCAATTGCTTTTTTGGTGATTATTTGGGACGGAACTATACCCTTTTGATAAAGTTCCATAATTTTAATCCCCGTGCGTTTCGCCAAGGTCAATCGAGCTCCCGATGCTGCTGGCGTTGTGCTACCGGGCAAAGCCATTCCCAATGCCTCTGTCAAAAAATTCATGGAATTAGCTGTTCCTAACAGGTTACACGCTCCACAACCTGGTAGAGCGACCTGTTCACGTCTCGCTAATTCCTCCATGTCAATCAATCCTCTAGCCACATCCCCCTGAGCAGCCATTAAATCGGTATAGCCAATTTCCGCGCCATTAAGGTAACCCGTCGCCATTGGCCCACCACTAATCATGATGGCCGGAACATCTAGCCTGACCGCAGCCATAAGTAGGCCTGGCGTTATTTTGTCGCAGTTCGTGATTAAGACCATAGCATCATATTGGTGTCCATTCATCATACATTCTACGGAATCCGCAATCACTTCCCGACTGGCTAGAGGGTAATGCATGCCATAATTCCCTTGGGCTATCCCGTCACAGAGTGCGATCGTGGGAAACTCAATGGGTGTACCTCCAGCAGCAATGACTCCTTCACGTACTGCTTTCGCTATAGAGTCCAGGTGAACGTGGCCTGGCATGGTATCATTTTGCGTATTAACTATGGCAATTATCGGCTTGTCTAAGTCCTCTGGCAACAATCCCATGGAATAGTACAGGGCCCGATGGGTTGCCCTTGCAAGGCCCTTTGTCGTCGTGTGACTTCTCACTTTCTATCACTCTTTTCCTAATTCAACTATAATATTGCGATTTTTCTTATTGTAATTAATTCGCGATCGACAAACTATTGCCTACTGACTTTCTTGTCTTAAGGTTTTGAATTTTTGCTTAACAAAAGGACCGAGAAAGCGCCTCGGTCCTTTTATCCAATCGTTCCACTCCCCACTTCTACAAGTGGGAGTGGAACCCAGTACTACGAGTTCACTCCTTCCGATCTGTCAAGGAAATTACTTGTTGTGGCGACACATCAAAATGTTTCTTATACACAGTACTAAAGTAGCTCGGATCATAATAACCCACTTGTTTTGCGACCTGGGCTACAGACAATTTACCAGTTACCAGCAGATTCTGGGCGTGTTCCAGACGAATCCTCGTCACGAAAAATGCAAAGCCCTCTCCAATATGCTTTTTAAACAACCGACTAAAGTAACTTGGGCTAAGAAAGAGCTTTCCAGCCATCTGTTCGAGAGTAATGTTATCATGATAATTTTGACGAATATAGGATGCCGCCCAGTGTATTGATTGTTCTGTCAGAGTTTCATTAGGTAAACAAAACCAGCGATTTAAGACTTCAATTAATGCAAACAGACTGTTTTCTAATTCATCATAACAACTAATAGTACTTGAACTTTCCAGGTATTGTTGAGCAATTATACTGGCTTCATTTCCAGGTGCTTGTTCCGTGAGCTCGAACAACAAAGCATTGACAATTTGATTGGCAACAGTCATGATTTGCTCCGGCGGAATAAAACGATTGTGCAAATCTCTAAGCGCACCTTGAATAGTATCCCGGGCCTTGTCTACCTTCCTTTCCAACAAACAGTTAAATACAGTCTTTTGGATAACTGGAACATTGGGCAAACAATCCTGTATTGAACCCAACTGAGCCAATAAAAAAATTCCCGGTTTATGCCAAAACAAAGCTGTCCTACGTAGTTTGTCAGCAATGTTAAAGGCGCTAGGGATAGATCCTTGATCATTAAGGAGAGCAAATCCAGCGTACACCTGGATTTCAAATGAACGTTCCCATGATTCTATTATTTTGTTCAAAGCTTGTTGTTTTTTATTACCCCACGTCTTAAGTAATACTACAATGTCACCAGAAGGGAGAATTTCGCACAGATTGAAATCAATATCCTTCCCAATATTCTTAACCAATGTCTCCCGCAACCCATTACCTGTAAAAATCTTTCCGTTTTGGTTACAAACAGTGACAACCAGAACTCCAGCGGCTTTAATTTCCCCTAGCCCCAAAACGTTTTTCATCGAGATCATAGCATTGTTATTTGATTTACCACCTGTAACAAGCGCATACATCAACTGTCGTTTTAAGAGTGGTCTTGCTGTCTCAACTTTCTGCTTCATTTTGTTAATCTCACGATTGGCAAGCCTTCGTCTAAGCACCTCAGCAATTCCTTTTTTCAAGACATCTACCAGTTGTTCCGGCCTAATAGGTTTAAGTAGATAATCGTCAACATCAACCTTCACTGCTTGCCTTGCATACTCGAAGGACTCGTAGGCCGTTAAGAGATAGATTTTTGTTAAAGGATACTCCCTTTTGATGATCCTGGCGGCGGTAAGTCCATCCATCATCGGCATATTGATATCCATAATCACAAAATCCGCGTCGTGCTTTCTAACAAGTTCTATGCCCTCTTCCCCGGTTTCTCCTTCCCCACAAATATAGAAGGGCAGTTTAAACGTGTTTACAACATAACGGACAAATTTTATTTCCGTTAGCTCGTCGTCAACAATTACCAGTTTATACATACTATCCCCCCGGATCTTTGCCATAAATAATCCTCTATACGCTGACAGGTACCCTAATTATAACCTTAGTTCCTCGTTCCGCTAGGCGCTCAATCGTCAATGAAATTTGTTCTCCATAAAAATGCTTTAAACGCATATATATGTTTTTCAGGCCAATACTTTTCATATTATTAGAATTAAAGCCTGTCTTGTTAAGGTTTTCAACTTGTGCTATTACTTCTTGTGGTACACCGCTTCCGTTGTCTTCCACCATGAAAACAGCGGTTTCTCCTTCCATATATCCTTTAATATACAAATTCCCCGCCCGTCGCATGTCCGAAAAACCGTGGAGAATTGAGTTTTCCACCAGAACCATTAATGTCATAAACGGTATTTTGACCTGGCTTACCTGATTATTCACGTCTATATGGGCTTCAAATTTATGGGGAAACCGAGTCTTTTGGATAAACATATAGTCCTTAACGTAATCCAGTTCTTCTTTCACGGTAATTAAGGAATCACTCTTACCTAAACTACAACGCAGGAGATTTGATAACGCATACGTCAGGGAAGATACAGTTGTTGATCCCTCCATTTCTGCCATCTGGGCGATCGTATTTAAAGTGTTAAACAAAAAATGGGGATTGACCTGAGATTCTAAAAATTTTAGGCGAACTTCTTTCAGAGAGCTTTCCAACTCTGCTTGCTTTTGTTTTTCCAATGATAGTTTTAGGCGATAAGAGGTCATCTGTTTTTCCCGGGCAGAGAAAATTATTAGTTGCACGAGAGAAGTAGTTACCAGCAAAATAGTTTCCGCTGCGGAAACTAAATGGTTACGAGTTAATACTCCCAGTTTCAAATAAGCCTTTTGCGCTACCGGAACATATTCCACCGGAAAATATTGATTGACTAAATCGACAGTTTGTGTTGTTTGAACTGCCAGTAACTCGTAACCACATCCTAGGTAACCTAACAATCTTCTGTTGATAATGATAGGCGACAGAAATGAAGTTAACCCATACCTGCAGTTGTAAACTTTTAGCTCATTCCCAACGAATTTTACTCCTGCGTTCGAGCATATCGCACAATCCCCCGCTTGTAAGATATAACATAGCCGACAGAATTCCGGAAGATTTTTCGGCTCAGTAAGTTTATCACCATGAACACTAATCAAAGTGACTGCTAAACCAACGCTCTGGGAAAATTTGTCTGCAATTGGCTCGAGTTTAATCATCTCTATAAGTTCATCCAGCTCCACATCGTCGATCGGAGATAACTCCCCCAAGGCTGTCGGCATTACTGGCGTTACAATGCTTATAAACATAGCGGGTCGATCGGAAATGTTCAGAATTCTGTGCTGCCCGCCACTACGAATGTATCCTGCTTGTCCTTTTTGCACAATGATCTCACGGTCATCACACCAATGGATTAGTTCGCCTTCAATACCAATTATTATTTCCTCGTAACCGGGATGAGGGTGTATTTTTTGCTCCTGAAAAGGGTATACCTTCACAACGGACAAGCTGCTTTGCGCTTTGCGGTTAGTTGGAGCCAACTCGAGCCAATAGAACTCACCCCAAGGAAGAAACTGTTCATTAATAATTTTCAAGTTAAATACTCTTTCAATTTCTTCTCGCATAGCATTACTCAAAACACTCACCCCCCTAAATTCGATGTTAGATGTTCGATTGTTCACTCTTTCCTTTCCTTATTGACCGCTAGATCTATGGCAAGATTCAAGGCGGCTTCCATACTTGCCGCTGAGGCAATCCCTTTACCTGCAATCTCAAAAGCTGTACCATGATCGACAGATGTCCTAATAATTGGCAGCCCAATACTAGTGTTAATACCTTCGTCAAATCCAATGACCTTTACAGGGATGTGACCCTGATCATGGTACATTACAATCATCACCTGATATTCACCTTTTTTTGCTCGAACAAAGAGACTGTCGGGAGGAACAGGACCCATTACTTTCATCCCTTTAGCTAACGACTCCTCTATGGCAGGAATAATCTGTTCGATTTCTTCTGTGCCAAAAGCCCCACCTTCTCCACTATGAGGGTTTAGCCCGGCCACTGCGATCAATGGATTAGAAATACTATAGGTCTTCACGACCTCGTTTGCTAAGTCAATTACTTTCTTAATCCTACTCTTGGTAGCCTTATCACATGCTTGTCTTAAAGAGCAATGAGTACTTACATGAATAACATACAAGTCATTCACTGCCAGCATCATGGCATAATCACTCGTATTCGTCTTTTCGGCAAAAATCTCCGTATGACCCGAGTACTGATTGTACCCCGCCAAATGAATTGCTTCCTTATTGAGTGGGCCTGTCACGATAGCCGCTATTTTCTGCGCCTGTGCGAGTTCTATAGCTTTAAAAACATAGGCTACGGCAGATTTTCCAGCTACAGCACTGACCTGGCCATAGGTAACATCGCTGATGCCAGGAATATCAGACTCTAGGACATCTATTACACCGTACTTAAATTTTGCTTCTGACAGATCCTCAATTGCTCGTACTTTGAGTGGTTGTTCCACAAACTTGAGACTTTGCTGGAGTCGCTCCTTATCTCCTAGAACCACCGGAGCAGCTCTGTGATAGTACTTCTCGTTACTTAAGGCCTTAACTACTATTTCAGCGCCTATTCCCGCTGGGTCACCCATAGTTATTCCGATAATTGGTTTTGTGTTCATTGCTTTTACCCTCTTTCAACCACTTGAAAAAAGCAAACTTTTAGTCTTAAATTTCGATAACATGACAGTAAACGCCTTTAAATATTTTGTTCACCACAACCAGTTTCTTGTCTAATTTTAAACTTTTATAAAGACTAATTACTATCTTTTTTCCAGATTGTTCTTTCCCAGATACTCCAGTACTTTTTCATAGGCATCATAAGAACCTAAACTGCCGGATTTGGTTACTGCATACATACCATCACATTTGTCGCCTATTAGGCGTCCAAAAGGTATTCCGGGAACAATTTCATCTTCCAGCTTTATACCTTTGCAGCCAAGTTTTTTACACACGAAAGACGCCGTATCCCCTCCAGATAGCATAAGCGCTCCAACCAATGAGCTGTCTACGATTTCACTAGTTATTTGTCCAAGCGCTTGAAGAATTAGATTCTTTTCTTTCTTATTTGCTAATTCAAGGGAGTCAGGTAAACTTTCTGCCTTGGATAAAGTATTTAATACTATCGCCGTATGATTCCCTGAAGTTAAACTAGACTTTGCCAAAGTCACAACTCTTTCTATCTCGTACATACTTTCCGAGGAAACTAATTTAGGGACATCAGCCGTAATTATCTCAACTTGTTGTTTTTCTTCGAGCCAAGCAATCTGCATAGCAGTAACAGGGCTATAGCTTCCAATAATCATTAATAGCCTTTCCGAAGGAGTTTCAAGTATGTTCTTCTTATTTCTCAAGCCGGAGGATACAAGTAATGACTCAGCCAACCCTCCTGAACCGGCAATGACCATTTGGGGTAAAAATTCTTTGAAAGTATCTGAAGTCACGGCTAAATCTTCCTGACAAACTGCATCAGCAATGACTATGGTTTCTTCTCGGGTATCAATTACGTCGACAAAGAATTTTCTTACATGTTCTACACCATTACGGATTTCTTCCAGTGTTAATAATTTAACCTTACACTTTGCTTGCTCCCGAACAAGCTGCATAATATTAAGGCCTTTATCGAACTTCTGTTTTAATGGACCCTCATTGACAAACAGGAAACCACCAGCCACCCTCCTGCTGTTGGCTGGAAACGCCGGAGTGATAACACCAACCGATACTTTTTGCACCCTCATAAGAGACAGTAACTCTAGTCCGGGATATCCTCTCATGGTAGAGTCAATTTTTTTAAATATAAATGGAAAACCCATATTTAATAATAGTTTGGCAGCATTTTGAACTTTCCGGTAAGCTTCGGTGTTGCTTGAATTTCTTGTTTCTGTATTCATAACAATAACTTCAACATTTTTAAATAATTCTAATTCTGCTTTATCAAAATTTAAAATCGTTACTGTGGAAATCCCATGTTTGGCAAATTGAATACCAGTATCATTAGCGCCTGTAAAATCATCAGCAAGTATTCCAATCAAGCTCAAAATACCCCCTCTGCTTCTGTTATTAGTCCCCTACAACCACAATATCATGAGAACTACTTTTCACAAGTGACTTTTTAGGATCAGTCTCTATGCTTGATAATTGCGCCTTTGTCTGCACTTTCCACTAAACGTGAATAAAGGTTTAAATAGCCGCTCGTAATCTTTTTGGCGGGCTTAGTCCAACGATTCAAGCGTATTTGAATCTCTTCATCACTGACCATTAGGTCCAGCCGTCGACCGGGAATATCAACTTCGATAAGGTCACCCTCATTAACGATGGCTAATGGTCCCCCAGCTGCAGCTTCCGGTGATACATGACCAACCAGACCCCCACGGTTTGAACCAGAGAAGCGCCCATCTGTGACAAGCATCACACTTTCTCCCAGTCCCAGTCCTTCCAGCACTTTAAGTGGCTTATACATTTCCGGCATGCCGGGCCCGCCTTGAGGACCTTCATAGCGGATAACAATACAAT
The DNA here is from genome assembly GCF_000802135.1 of Desulfosporosinus sp. BICA1-9. Lineage (NCBI taxonomy): Bacteria > Bacillati > Bacillota > Clostridia > Eubacteriales > Desulfitobacteriaceae > Desulfosporosinus > Desulfosporosinus sp. BICA1-9. The sequence continues at coordinate 26,422 of NZ_JUEE01000018.1, read as the reverse complement.
CACCATGGCTAATTTTTCCGGTTGAAATAGCGGTAATAGCATCGTCCTCACCATCAAAAACCCTAGCTGGACCGCTAAAATTCCACATTTTCGGCAGAATAGCAGCGGGTTTACAAACGGCACTATCGGGAGATAGGTTACCTCGTAATATGGCTAGTCCCCCGGTCAGACTAAAAGGCTCTTCTAGAGAACGAATAACTGTGGTATTTTTACTCTTTGAGCCTTCAACATTTTCTCTGATTGTATGCCCTGTTACAGATAGTTCATCAGAATAGAGTAATGGCATGAGCGCATTGTAGACTGCTGCTACTCCACCCGCTTTGTGAAAATCTACGACGTTAGGAGCCGCAGCAGGGTTCATTTTAGCAATGTGAGGAGTCGTATTACTCAGCTCTTCAAAGATATTTAAGTTTAATTCGACTTCTGCCTCATAGGCAATAGCCGGTAAATGTAAGGTAGCATTTGTCGATCCCCCGATCGCCATGTTAAGCCGAATCGCGTTTTCTAGGGATTTTCGGGTAATGATTTTACGTGCAGTTAGCCCTTGTTGAACAAGTTTTACAATTTGCAGACCACTTTCCTTAGCCACTTGTAATCGTTTGTGATCGACCGCTGGAATCATAGCACTTCCCGGAAGGCTCATTCCTAAACCCTCAGCTAGAATACACATTGTATTGGCAGTACCTAAAAAGGAACAACTCCCGCAGCCTGGACAGGCTTCGTTTTCAAGCTCTATAACCTGATCTAAAGTGATCGTCCCTGCTGTATATAGGCCCAAGGCCTCGCTGACAGTCGCCGCATCCGAGGCTTTTCCACTAAATTCAATACCGCCTTCCATTGGACCTGCATTAACCAAAATGGCTGGAATATCTAATCGAGCGGCAGCCATCAGCATCCCTGGTACCGTTTTATCACAGGATCCGAGGAGAACTATCCCATCGAGCTGATGAGCTTGAACCATCAGTTCAATATCGTTGGCAATAGCATCCCTGGTCGGTAGAATATATCGCATCCCAATATGACCCTGTGCGATTCCGTCACAGGCCCCAATGACGCCAAATTGTACCGGAGTTCCTCCTGCTTCCCGAATACCTTCCCTCACGAAGTTTGCGATGTCATTCAAAGGGTAATGTCCGGGTACCACTGTACTGTGGGCATTCACCACGGCAATCATAGGTTTGTCTAAGTCTTGATCTGTATAACCCATAGACTTATATAAGGCCCTTTGAAAAGAGAAGTCAGGTCTAGTTAAAATACGTTCACTGCGTCTTGGCATTTTCTCATTCCCTTCCGATTTCCTTCTAGATAAGGATTATTTTTCTGATCTTAGTGGAAAGAAGTTTGAGGATGATGGAACTCATATTATGAAGTTCCTGGCGCAATATGGATAAAGTTTATGTCAAGGTTCCCTTCTTGGTCGAAAGCTAGCTCTTGTAAGGGGGTCAAAACTTCTATGCCGGGCTGAGTACTAAGCATAGGTAGCAAGCTTTCACTCACTGCTATTTTTGAAATCTCTAAGGTATTAGGAATGTACATCATTCGAGCGCTCCGCGGATTTTCTTGCCATAGGCAGCGTTGGGCTGCAGCAATGCTTGCCTGGTCGTTTGGAAACGCCATCGGTATTTTGCCTCGATCGATAAATGAACTCGTAACCACGTTTTCTCTCATGACTGGATAATCGATCCCGTGCATTACCCTTTCCGTGGTGAAATCAGCCAAGCCGATTCCTAAGGCATTTCCATGGGCTGCCTCACTTAAGCGTAAAGCAACGATATATTGAATCTTAGGGTTAGAAAACTCGGGTTCCCCATAGATTTTGACTCTTCCAATAATATTAGTATCCATACCCGTCCCGCTAAAGTTTTTCCCTATTTCCCCAACGATCAGGAGATCGAGTTCATTGACTGGAAGTTTAGGCAACATTTGATGCGCTATCCGCAAGAGTTCAGGTTCCCTGACAGCAAAATCTACTGGAAGAACAGCCTCAATATGTGCCGTTTCGTCATAACCATTTTCCAAGAGCGCAAGTCCACAGAGTATGGGCGCTTTGTTTAGGGTAACTTGAGCTACTTGAGGCACCAATTCACGAAGACCACGAATCCCGTAAGTATGAATGGCTAAAGCCTGTTTGTGCTTACCTAGGCCGATAGCGATCATTTTATGTAATCCGCTCTCGATGGGTCCCCGAAAATCAGTATGGGGCTTAACCCGCCCTACCACAATAATCCCATCTGCTTTAGCTGCATGGACATCTAAAAATACGGGTAGTCCACCAGAAGTACTCCCGATCTCTACCACATCCATAGTAGCAAGAATGGGAGCATCCATGGATTCTTCTGTGATGCCCAGCCCCCTTAAGAATTCAACTTGGCCCTCTGCAGTAGCCCCTCCATGGCTCCCCATCGCAGGAATAACAAAGGGCTCTGCACCACAAGCCTTTATTTCATCTACAACGGTTCGCAAAATGAGAGGGATCTTGTATATCCCTCGGCTACCTGCAGTTATGGCTATTCTCATCCCCGATTGAACTTTATCATTAAGCTGGATTCTGGCAAATTCCTTACGGATCTCTTCCGGAATGTTCTGGACGGTTTGATTAGGCAGTTGTTGCTTAATAATAGCAAAACGTGGAAGCACTGAATTCCCTCCCCCCGAAAAATGTTTTACATTTCTATTTAAGGGCACCTAATACCCGGGGTAGCCAAAGAGAAATCTGAGGAATGTAAGTGATGATAAAGATATCGGCAATAAGGACAAGGAGATAAGGGAACAGATAACGTGTCAGATCTTCAATGGATGTCTTGGCAATGTTACAAGTCACAAAGAGATTAATTCCTAAGGGCGGAGTAACCATTCCGACAGCCAGGTTGACAATAATAATCATCCCGAAGTGAATGGGATCAATTCCTAACTGTAGTGCAACCGGCAAAAGAAGGGGGGTCAAAATAATAATTGAAGCGGATGTCTCGAACATAGTTCCTATAAGGAGAAGGAGGATATTGACATGGAAAAGGAACAACAAAGGATTGCCTCCAGAGGCGGACATAAATACCTCGGCAATCTTAATCGGTATTTGCTCACGGGTCATGATCCAGCCGAAAGTAGACGCATTCGCGATGATGATCATGATGGTAGAGGTAGTCAGCGTGGACTCAAGAAAAATCTTTTTTAAATCAGTGATTTTGATTTCACGGTAAATAAACAGACCGACAAATCCTCCATAAAAGACAGCCACAACGGCAGCTTCTGTCGGGGTAAAGATCCCACCATAAATTCCACCAAGAATAATAACGGGCATTAAAAGTGCTAGTAAAGCTTCTTTAAAAGAGGCACCTATTTCTTTAATACTCGACTTTTCTGTTCCTACAAACCCTTTTTTCTTAGCAATTACGTATGCTGTAAGCATCAAGCTTCCAGCAATCAGAATACCCGGAATGAATCCTGCAAGAAATATAGTCCCTATGGACTGACTTGCCATAACTCCGTATAAGACCATAGGAATACTTGGAGGAATGATAACGCCTAACTCCCCCGAGGCTGCAACCGTCGCTGCGGCAAAGTTAAGTTCATATTTCCGTTGAACCATAGCAGGAATAAGAAGAGTCCCGATGGCAGCTGCCGTAGCAGCACTAGAACCTGAGATAGCCGCGAAAAACATACAGGTAGCTACCGTTACGATCGCTAGCCCTCCTGTCACGCGACCCATAATAGAGGAAACAAAATCAATGAGACGCCTTGAAATCCCTCCATCTCCCATGAGATTTCCCGCTAGGACAAAAAAAGGAATAGCCATTAAGGGAAATGAGTCGACAGAGGCAAACATCCGTTGGGGAATGATCATCAGGGGAACGTTTCCTTGAATCAACATGGCCAACGTCGAAGATGCCCCTAACGCAAAAGCAATCGGGAGATTGACTAAGAATAATACGCCTAAGCCAACCAAAAGAATAGTACCCATTATTCAACCCCTCCCCATCGTTCTATTGCCACGGCTATAGTATTAAGGATCATCAGACCCATTCCAACTGGAATACCCACGTACGCCCAGGACATAGGAATAAGCATCGCTGCAGAAACTTGGGTTTTGGCAATCATCGTCATTTTAATGCTATAAAATAGCACGACAGCAAGGAAAAGAATTTGAAACAAAGTTACCAATTCTAGGGTAATGCGAGTCGCGAGTTTGGGAAGCGCCTTGACAAGTACTTCCATCCCTATAAGTGCTTTGTAGCGTATGCCAAGGGAGGCACCGAGAAAGGTGGTCCAAACCATAAGATATCTGGCAAGCTCTTCCGACCAAGGGAGGGCTGCAGCAAACACGTATCGGAATATGACTTGCATAAAAATCACCACAGACATAACTCCCAACATAAGCACAACGATCCATATCACTAAGCGATTTATTTGATCAATCCCTTTGACAATTGTATTCATTTCACACCTCTTTTTATGAGAGATAAAGAGCGGCTGTGTCACCGCTCTCTATCGACTCTTGTCATAAATAATTACTTGGTATTGATAATTTTAGCGATCAAATCTTTTCCGAACTCATCCTCGAATTGTTTATATACAGGCTCGGTGGCTTTCTGAAACAGGGATTTATCCACTTCTGTGACGATCATCCCTTTTGCTTTTAATTGAACGAGTTGCTCGTCTGTTTGCTTTTTGATCAATCCTCGCTCATATTCCCGACCTTCTATAGCGGCCTTTTTAAAGATTTCCTTTTGTTCAGCAGTTAGTTTGTCCCAGGTCATTTTACTGATCATTATAGGTGCTGGAGAATAGACATGCCCTGTCATCGAAAGATACTTTTGAACTTCTTCCATGTGATTGGTATAAATAACTGGAATGGGGTTTTCTTGTCCATCGATAGTACCATTTTGTAAAGCGGTAAATACTTCTGAAAATGCCATTGGAGTGGGGTCAACTCCTAGTACTTTGAAGGCAGCCATGTGAACTTTGTTTTCCATGGTGCGGAGTTTCAAGCCTTTAAGATCTGCAGGAACTTTAATTTCCCGCTTGTCATTTGTCACGTTACGGAACCCGTTCTCCCAGAAAGCTAAACCGACAATTCCTTTTGCCTCTAACTGTTTCAAAAGATCTGCTCCTATAGGCCCGTCAAGAACTGAATAGGCATGGGCATTGTCTCTGAAAAGGAAAGGCAAGTCTACAACGTTCATCTGAGGTACAAATCCGCCGATGGGACCTGTGGAAGAAACAACAATATCCACACTCCCGATCTGCATACCTTCAACTAATTCTCGTTCTGCCCCTAGAGCATTATTTGGGAAGATTTGAATTTCAATGGCTCCATTGGTCTCTTTCTCTACCGTCTCCTTAAACTTTTTAAGACCTAAGTTATATGGGTGGTTATCTGGGGTAGAATCTCCCGCCTTCAGCACTAATTTTGTTGGTGGTGTACTTGCCTTGTCAGCTGAGGTACTGGAGCTTGTCGGAGTAGAACTTCCACATCCTGTGACTGTTACGGCTAATAGCAAACCCGCAACTACTAGGGCCGTTAATTTGGGTTTCAGGTTTCTCAAATTTTTCCTCTCCTTTTAATTAATGTATTTGCCTAACTGAAGATATTCCTCAGAAAAAGCCATGAAAGAGACCTACGGTTTACAAGATTATAGAATATTGCAAAAATTAAGCCTGCTTCTAGGTCGCATAATGATTTGTTTATCCATCGTGACATTTGCTGATAAACTAAGTCGTACTAACGATGGTACGCATTCTAGGTAGTGTGTTTGCTGCTTGGGGCATGATTGTATAGACCGGTTTATCTGTTCCGCACTTCTGGCGAGCGATTTCGAGGGCTTCTTCGATAGTTGTCGCTGGGATCATATTTGCTTTTAGCACTAATTCAGCATTCTCTGGTCGTGTTACCATTACGAAGGTAGCAGTATCCCCGCACTCCACTTCACGCCAAGCTACCCAACCTGGAATCGTAAAGTTAGCTCGGAGAGCTTTTTCCATGTCTAGCATGGTCGCATACTGAAACCATTGGGTAAACTCAAGGGGTTCGTAAATATCTGGGCATTCACTGAGCAGGATGACAACCCCGCCCTTTTTCACGGCATAGATTGCGTTATCCATGGTTTTCCCGGTCTGATATAAATTAATATCTTTAGGGTATCCTCCAGCCGATGCAATCACAATATCCGCTAAGGAATCGATGTCTACACCATAGATAGTGTCAACGAGTTTTGTACCCTCCATCCAAGCGGAAATCCAGTTCCCTGTAAAAATACCTGCAAAATCCCCTTCGGGGGTAGGGACCATATTGATGATAAAGTCAGGTTGAACAAAACCCGCGATCTCCATCATATCTTCATGAACTTCATTCCCTCGAGTTTTTCCAGATATGGAATTGGGATTAGAGCCTGAGCCTAGTTCCGAGCCCAGCGCCCATAAATGATTCTGCTGGATGGTCTTAATGGAACAAAAGCCCGGCATAACGCTTTTGCGTCCCCCGCCATACCCAACCATGTAATGATAAACGATACCGCCAGTCATAATTAGACGGTCTGCTTCTGCTACTAGTTTATTGATGGAAACTTCGGTTCCCCGACTGGTTTTACCAAAATAAATCATATCCTCAAGTTTGTGTGCATCATGATTCACTATTTTAACGCGCTGGAACACCTCTTCCCCACAAAGGGCCTTAAATTCCTCCTCTGTGTTCGGGCGATGTCCCCCTACGACGACGATAATAGTAATGTCTTGATCCGGAACTCCCGCCTCATTAAGAGTGTTTAGAATGTGCGGCATAATCATTGGCATCTTCTGCCACAAACGCGTAATATCGCTGACCGTAATCACGACTTTTTCTCCCGGTTTTACCATTTCTCGTAAAGGTGGAGAATCAATGGGATGGTCCATAGCTTGTATTAGTGTAGCAGTAACATCTGTTATGGCTGGATAGTCTCTACCCAGAATTTCCAATAACAATTGGTCAGTAGGAATCGTAAAATTGATTTCATTCTGACCGTACTTAAGGCTAAAGGGGTGTTGTTGCACGTAAAGTCACCTCATATCATGATGTTAAAGTTTACTTTTTATTGCTTCGAGGATATCCGAATCCATGCCATAGCAATGTTCAGGTGCCGGAAAGGTTCGCTGGGTAACATCTGTAATATAGTTCTGTAAGCCATCACTAATGACCTGGTTCAAATTAGCATATTGTTTAACGAATTTCGCCACATGCCCACCGAAAAATCCAAGAGCATCGTGAACCACTAGTACCTGTCCATCCGTATAGACCCCAGCTCCGATACCAATGATGGGGATCTTCGCCCGCTCGGTAATGATCTTACCGATCTCTGGCGGTATGGCTTCTAACAAGATCGCAAAGCATCCCGCTTCCTCCAGAGTTTTCGCATCAGAAATCAGTTTTAATGCCCCTTCGACATCTCTTCCTTGAGCCTTAAACCCGCCTAGTGCAGACACTGACTGAGGGGTTAACCCGATGTGCCCCATGATTGGAATTCCCGCACGAGCTAGAGATCGAATTGGGGCAACCATTTCTGCCCCACCTTCGAGCTTAACCGCGTCTACTCCGCTCTCTTTCATTAGTCTACCGGCATTAATCAGAGCGTTTTCAGCCGATACCTGGTAGGACATAAAAGGCATATCTCCAATTACAAAACTATGCGGGGCACCTCGTTTCACTGCTCCTGAATGGGCGAGTATCTGGTCCATTGTTACAGGGACTGTCCCTTTGTATCCGTAGACCGTCATTCCAAGTGAATCTCCGCAGAGAATAATGTCGATTCCTAAGTTGTCTTCGATCACAGCCATTGGATAATCGTAGGCAGTCAACATTGTGATCGGTTCACCTTTTGCCTTCTTCTCTTTCAGATACGGGATCGTAACAACTTTACGCTTTGTTGGGTCATCTTCTCCGTATGCCATATGATTCTCCTCCCTGAATTTTAAATATTTCCAAAATTGTTTTATATAGGAAAAAACTTCTTGTCAACTCTCTTATCCTATAATTCAACATCGACATTTTATTGCCTACTGACTTTTTTGTCTTAATGTTTTGAATTCTTGCTTAACAAAAACAAATTAGAAAACTCTACTTATCCTCTTCGGGGAAGAGGTTGCACTTTGGATAGTTAAGGGGCAACCGTAACGGTTGCCCCTTGAGCATAATACGCCTTGCATTTGGGATTAATATTAATATATGATTTAAGAGTTAACTAGACTTAAATATCGGAGGTTGAACATGAGTAGATGGAATGTTTATGTAACTAATGAAATTCCTAAACCAGCTCTTGACATGCTGGCAGAGTATTGCGACATGGAAGTTAATCGTACAGGCCAAGTTCTTACAAAACCGCAATTATTGGAAAAGGTTAAGGGCAGGGATGCTGTGTTGAGCTTGCTTACTGATCCAATCGATGCTGAAGTAATGGATGCTGCTAAAGGAGCTAAAATCTTTGCTAACTATGCTGTCGGCTACAACAACATAGATATCCCCTCCGCAACAGAACGAGGTATTATGGTTTCTAACACTCCCGGTGTACTTACGGATACTACGGCTGAAATGGCCTGGGCTTTATTATTTTCTGTAGCACGGAGAGTGGTAGAATCGGATAAGTACACAAGACTGGGAAAATATAAAGGTTGGGGTCCGATGCTCTTTCTGGGACAGGACGTAATGAATAAAACGGTTGGAGTAATAGGTGCCGGAAGAATAGGCTTGTCGTTTGCTAAGAGGGCAAAGGCCTTCGATATGAAGGTGCTCTACACCGACATAGCAGCTAACCCTCAATTCGAAAAAGAAACCGATGGTCAATTTGTCACTCTTGAAACTCTTCTCAAAGAATCAGATTTTGTTTCAATCCATACTCCACTTCTCCCAGAAACGTTCCATTTGATGAGTGAACAAGAGTTTAAGCTTATGAAAAAAACAGCGATTTTAATTAATACTTCCCGCGGGCCCGTAGTGGATGAATCAGCACTGGTGAAGGCTTTACAATCAGGGGAAATCTGGGGAGCAGGTCTTGATGTCTACGAATTCGAACCTGAATTTTCAGAAGGGCTAATGGAACTTGACAATGCCATCATTTGTCCTCACATTGCCAGCGCTACAATTGATACCCGCACCAAAATGGGCACAATCGCTGTGTCCAATATTTTAGCAGCCATGAGGGGAGAACTTCCCCCGAATTGTCTAAACCCCGAAGTGTACAAATAGAAATCAACTTAAAATTCACAAAGGAAGTGCGTTTTTAATGAAAAAGGTATTTGCGGATAGAATGTCCTTGCTCGGTACAGAAACTGCTTTTGAGGTTTTGGCAAAGGCTAAAAAGCTGGAAGCTCAGGGGAAAGATATTGTCCATCTAGAAATTGGTGAACCAGACTTTGACACTCCTAAGAATATTATTGATGCTGCTTGCCTAGCCCTAACCAGCGGATATACCCACTATACTCCCGCTCCCGGTATTCCAGAAGTCAGGGAAACGATCGCTGGATACATTCGCTCCCATAAAAATGTCGATGCTTCTGCTGAGGATGTGGTTATCGTCCCCGGCGGAAAGCCTATCATGTTTTTCTCCATCATGGCAACAGTAAATCCAGGTGATGAAGTAATTTATCCGAATCCCGGTTTTCCCATTTATGAATCCGTTATTCACTTTGTTGGCGGAAAACCTGTCCCGATCCCTTTACGTGAAGAAAACCAGTTTCGATTAGACGTTAATGAACTTGCCCAGTTGATTACACCTAAAACCAAAATGCTGATTATTAATTCTCCGGGAAATCCTACTGGGGGCGTACTCACCAGTGACGACATCAGAGCAATCGCAGACTTGGTACGAGGAAAAGAAATACTCGTGCTTTCCGATGAAATATACGATCGGATCGTCTATAGCAACACCTCCCTCCTTTCCATTGCCTCGTTACCCGGCATGAAAGATTGGACCATTATCTTAGACGGGTTCTCGAAAACTTATGCCATGACGGGTTGGCGGTTGGGTTACGGGGTTATGCACCCGGAAATAGCTGCTCGAATTGCTCAACTGATGGTTAATTCTAATTCCTGTACCTCTGCATTTACACAAATGGCTGGTAAGGAAGCACTAACGGGGCCACAAAGCGAAGTCGAGAATATGGTGGCTGAGTTTAAGAAACGCCGCGACATTATGGTAAATGGCTTAAACTCTATTCCTGGAGTGAGTTGCCTATTGCCAGAGGGATCATTTTACGTCTTCCCCAATCTAAAATCGTTTGGCAAAGACACTAAAATAATAGCTGATTACCTCTTGAATGATGCAGGAGTCGCTTGTTTAGGGGGTACTGCCTTTGGCTCTTACGGTGAAGGATACCTGCGTTTCTCCTATGCAAATTCGATAGCGAATATCCAAAAAGCTTTAGAGCGGATAGAAACGGCATTAGGTAAAATGAAATAACAATAAACAAGGCTGGATGCATTCTAATTGCATCCAGCCTTATTTATCCACAGATCCGGTCATTCAGCTCTTGCATTAATATACTAAACTCAATGCAGGAGAGCGAGAATCTTATCCTTGTTAAAACCAACTATAGTTTCATCCCCCACCACGAAAGTGGGCACACTATTAATGTTTCTGCGTTGTAATTCCAATAAAGCGTGCTCATCAGTACTTATATTTTTCTCTTCAAAAGGAATATTGTTTTGCGAAAGAAACTTCTTCGCCGCTGTACAATATGGTCAGCTATTATTGGTAAACATAGTTACATTTTTCATTGTGCAGATTCCTCCTGTTACTTCATTACTGTAGTTAGTATTGCAGTAATTTAAGTTTTCATTCCTATAACATCCCTTGAAATTACTAACAGCCATTTTTTAAAGTCAACAATAACTGTTACTATGTTCCAAATACTAGTGTTTTAATACACCATAAATTAGTATTGTCTGTTCTACATACACCTGTTATAATTCGAACATATTCTTTTATACGTGAAGCCGTATCCTCGGCTGGTACGATTTGTTAAGAATTAAGCAAAGAATTAATTAAAATTTGAAAGGAAGTATGGTAGGATGGAGAGAAACGATCGATAGATCGGGAACGGTGAAGAGAATAAGAAGATCTCTATTTACGTTTAAACAAACTAAAGATTTAGGGGGAAATAGTATGGTTAGGATGGCAGGTAAGAGGAAATCACAAAATTTAATTCGATTAGGGTCCACGCTCCTGATTACAGCCTTATTGGCTTCAGGGTGTGCAAGCAGCGCAACTCCCAAGACAGAGCAAAAACCAATTAAAGTTGGAATTGTAGATACGTATACTGGCGGTGCAGCTGTGTATGCCAAAGACTCTTTAGATGGCTTCAAACTGGCAGTCAAAGAGTTTGCGGATAAAGGTGGTCCGAAAATCGAATTTGTCACTCGTGACGACGAATTTAAACCGGACAAATCAACGAGCTGGGCTAAAGAACTCGTAATGCGTGAACAAGTCGATTTTCTGGCAGGAACAACGAATAGTGCAGGTTCTTTAGCTGTTTCGCAATATGCTAAAGAAAGTAAAGTACCTTTCATCGTCTGGGGCGGAATGAGTGACAGAATCACTGGAGAAGCAGGTCATCGCTATGTATTTAGCACATTGCCAAATACTGCGATTATCGGTAAAGCAGGTGCTGTCCAACTCTCCAAGACCCCCTACAAAAAAATCTGGTTAGCTGGCAGTGATTATGAATATGGTCATTCAGTGATTAATAACCTCTGGTCTAACCTGACAACCATTAAACCTGACGTTAAGAAAATGGAAGAATCCTGGTGGCGTGTAGGGGAAACGGATTTCACTCCTTACATCAACGCTATTCGCAGTGCTAAACCCGATGTTCTAGTGGTTGGTACCGGGGGAGCAGACATGGTTGCCTTCATGAAAGCAGTTAAAGCAACCGGGTTAATTCAAGAAATTCCAGTTTGGGCACACACCAGTTACGACCCCGCTACCCTAAGACCACTGGGAGATCAAGCTCCCGAGGGTGTCATGGGTACTAATCCTTATCTGCATAATTATCCTGACACACCTGAAAACAAGGCCTTTGTAGAAGCCTTTAAGAAGGAATATAATCGTGAACCCGCAGCCTTTGCCTTGTATGGTTATATGGGAGGTAAATTCCTCGGCCAAGCGATTGAAAAGGCAGGAAGTACCGACAAGGAAAAGATTATTGACGCTCTGGAAGGATTAACCATCGACACTCCAGTCGGCAAGGCCACCCTCCGTAAAGAAGATCATCAGGTCGCAATTCCCATGTCCTATGGTGTCGTTGCCAAAGTCAATGGTACCTTTACGGGTAAAGATCTTCACACTCTGAGTCCTGAAGAAATTATGCCTTCGATTGACGCAATCCTCAAGGCTAGATCAAAATAGTATCCGATAATGTCAAGAAATTGGAAAAAGATAAAAGGGCGGTGCTGTATGGTGCCGCCCTTTACGCTACTAGTCAGAAAGTATAAACTAAAGTTTATATACTTTCTGGAAGCATAAGTGCAACTAAGGCGACCGCCTGCGCCTGGAAGGCTTGGCGCTAGTCAAGTTTTCTTTAAATCATGATGACGGGGGAGATTACCCATGGATTTTGCCACACTCGCTAGCCAGTTTTTTATTGGTCTGAGCAGGGGGATGATTTTCTTTATTGTCTCTGCAGGGCTCACTCTCATCTTTGGAGTGTTAAGAATTACGAATTTTGCGCACGGTGCACTTTATATGGTAGGCGCCTTTATTGCTTACTCAGTTTCAACCGTTTTTGGGCAAGGTCCTTATGGTTTTTGGTTAGCCCTGTTGGTTGCTCCTCTCGCAGTGATGCTCATCAGTCTGGTAATTGAGCGAGGGCTGCTTCGATTTATCTATAACCGAGATCATTTAATTCAGATGCTCTTGACCTATTCCCTAGTGCTGATTGCTGGAGATCTTGTCAAGATAATTTGGGGAACAGAATATAAATCGATGGATATCCCTGGAGTTTTGAGGGGGTCCTTCAATCTATGGGGGGCATCCCTTCCCTGGTATAATGCTTTCCTTCTGGTTATGGGACCGATTGTTGCCCTTGGGTTATGGTTGTTCTTATCAAAAACTCAGCTTGGCAAAATCTGCCGTGCAACGGCTACCGACCGTGAAATGGTCGATGTTTTAGGGATTAACAGCACCCGTGTGTTTGCGATGGTTTTTGCCTTGGGTGGCTGGCTCGCCGGGTTGGGAGGGGCTTTGATTGCGCCAACGACCACCATTTCAATGGGTATGGATGCTAGCATTATCATTTATGCTTTCTTGATCGTGGTAATAGGTGGCCTAGGAAACATCTGGGGTGCACTGATTAGTTCTATTATTATGGGGGTTGGGGAGGCCTTTGGAATTTTGTTTATTCCAGGCATTGCCATTATTATCCCCTATATTATAGCGGGTGTTCTCCTGATCGTACGACCCTCTGGTTTACTAAAATCTGCCTGGTAGAGAAAGGAACGTCAGATATGTCCACGAATAACTTGAAATCAATTGAGAATCCGAAAGGAAAATTGAGCACTTATCTAGGCCTAGGTTTGTCAGTATCCGGAATTTTGATACTTCTGATGATCCCTAGGATGCTCACTCAATATTATGTCTACTTGTTGGCGACTGTTTTTACAACCGCTTTACTAGCCTCCAGTTTGAACCTGGTTCTCGGTTACGGAGGACTTCTACATTTACACCATGGCGTATTTTTCGGGGTTGGTGCCTATACTGTAGCGATCGTGATGACCAAAACGTCTTGGCCATTTGCTGTCGCAGTCTTGCTCGCCCCCCTGATTGCTGCACTCATAGCTTTAGTGATCGGCTGGTTTTGCGTACGTTTAAGGGGCCTCTATTTCGGTATGCTTACTCTAGCTTTAGGCCAGTTGGTCTGGGCAATTGTTTACCGCTGGAATGCACTGACTGAGGGAGACAACGGCATCCATGCCATACCCGTTCCGGAATTCTTGTCCTCCATAAATTCAGTCTATTATACGACTCTTGCGGTTCTAGTCATCACTCTCGCAATTCTCTATCTGATCACCAAGTCGCCATTTGGTCTCATATTACTTGCTACTCGTGACAACCCCGTGCGTTCTGAAAGTGTCGGAATCAATGTCAAACGGCACCGTCTGACAGCCTTTGTGATTGCTGGATTCTTCGCTGGCATTGCGGGTGTTCTATTTGTCTTAGTGGAACGCTCTGTAGCCCCCTCCCTGTTATTTTGGAACAAATCGGCTGAAATCCTGATCATGTGCTTAATGGGAGGCCTTACTGTTTTTATGGGCCCAACGTTAGGGGCTGGGATTTTAGTCCTTTTGTCGATGGTCGTTGGTCTGTACACAGAATATTGGCTGCTTGTCCTTGGTCTGCTGCTGCTGATCCTTGTACTCTTCTTGCCTCAAGGTATTCTTGGTTATTTAATGGAGAGTTATGGCAAAAACCGGAGTAAGAGAGGAGAGAATTAGCATGCTTCAGGTTGAACAGCTTAGGAAAGCCTTCGATGGATTTCAAGCCATCTCGGATGCTCACCTCTCGGTTCCGAAGGGAGAAGTGGTGGCAGTCATTGGTCCCAATGGCGCAGGGAAATCCACCTTATTCAACTTAATAACCGGACACCTGCAGGCCGATTCCGGCCATATCAAATTCCAGGGTCAAGATATTACAAACTCAGCACCCTATACGATTTGCCATAAAGGTATGGCCAGATCCTTTCAGTTAATCAATATTTTCCAAAGTCTTACGGTTTTTGAAAACGTGCAAACCTCTGTCATCGCTAAACATCGCTTGGATCGCAAATTTTTCAGACCCTCCAAAAAACTCCTTATTGAAGAGTCATTAGAGGTTTTAGAAAGTTTCGGACTGTTTGAATTTAAAGATCGTTCGTGCAGTTCTCTCTCTTATGGGGATCAAAAAGTCCTAGAAATTGCGATTGCACTGGGTAGCAAACCCGAACTCTTACTCTTAGATGAACCAACTGCTGGGATGTCGTCAGAAGAAACCCGCAAAATAGTCAATCTAATTAAGCGGTTATCCCAGGAAAAAGGCCTTACCATTCTGCTCACTGAGCACGATATGGAATTAGTTTTTGATGTTGCCCAAAAAATAATGGTTCTTCATCAGGGTAAAACCATTGCTCAGGGTCTGCCGGAAGATATCAGAAACGATAAATCTGTGCAAAATGCCTATTTGGGGGAAGCGGAATGATGTTAGACGTTAGAGACATTCACACCTATTACGGGTTAAGTCATATCTTATTCGGTTTATCCTTACAGGTAAGTAAAGGAGAAGTAGTCTGCCTGCTTGGTCGTAACGGGGTAGGCAAGACAACGACACTTAAGAGCATTATTGGACTTACCCCGCCGAAAACCGGACAAATCTTTTTTAAAGGCCAGGAAATTACCAAGGTTGCTACCAACCGCATGGTTAAATTAGGAATTAGCTTTGTCCCTGATAACCGCCGGATCTTCGCAGACTTGTCTGTACGTGAAAATCTCGAGATCGCAGCAGGAATTAAACCGGGTGCTTGGGATTTGGCTAAAGTTCATGGCTTATTCCCCGTTCTGAAAAGAGTAGAGAATCGTAGAGGTGGGAACTTAAGCGGAGGAGAACAGCAAATGTTAAGTATTGCTAGGGCTCTGCTTGGAAACCCGGAGCTTCTGATTTTGGATGAGCCGACCGAGGGGCTAGCACCTTTGATCGTTCGAGAATTGGAAGAGCAAATTCTCCAGCTTTGTTCAACTGGAATATCAATTCTCTTAGCAGAACAAAATCTCAAATCTGCCTTAAAATTGGCCGATCGGTGTTATGTCCTAGAACGGGGACAAGTACGTTTTGAAGGGACCGTCGAGGAGTTAGCTGAAAATGAAGACGTGCGCTCGAAATATTTATTGGTTTAACTCATAAATACTACCTTAAAATCTTGTACTTGTCTATTATTAAAGATCGGTCTCATTAGAAGCACTATATAAAGAAAAGTTGCCTAAAATATTCATATTAAGTCAAATATTTTAATACCCCAACTAAATTTATATCCAAATTAATTTACTTTAAATTTGATTCAACATATAGGTAGTAACCTTTTGGCTTAATACTTTTAGATAAGCCTACAATATAAGGTGTATTTTTATAAGTAAATTTAAGTATTATTTTTTCATTGTTCAAATTGGGATTCTCACTAATAAAACTATCTTTGCTGGCAAGATTTTTAAAGAATTTTATTATATCTTCCTCTGATAATGTAGTATAATATGCAGCCGCATTTTCAGAGTAACGATATGTAAATGCTGTATGTTCAGGTAAAGGCAATACTAGAGTCTCATTCTCAAAAGAATCCTTATGCTCAACTACCGGATTAAATATTATGTCAAAAGGTAATCTGAGTTGCTGACTACTTATATATTTAAAAACTGAAGTCCCTAAACCCCCCCATAGTAAACTTAGGGCAATTATTGAATATATAAGAAAATTCTTTTTTTTATTAAAAAAAATGCGAGTAGGTAACTTAAAGTAATAATTACAATTATTACAGTGACATTGAATATTAATTGTCTCATTATATCTCTCTCCCTACTTGGCTACAAAACAACTCAGATATTAAAAACGTTAGGAGTTCTTTTTTTATAATATGGGAAGAAGTGAGTGGATATAACATTAATGTATCATGCATTCCACTCACTTTTCACTAATTCAATATACTGTACTAATATTTATTATCACGATGGAAATATCTTGGTAAAACTTCCGAATGAAACAGCTTCCCAATCTATAAACCTACTCGAGGTTGTCCAGTTATCATTAACTTTGAAAAATTCTTTAGTACTATTATATATGATATACCCCGTAACACATACAGAGTGATTTGCGTAATAACCATTTGGCAAATTAAAGACAAAAGGCCTATCTTGGTCGATTTCTGCCTCTGCCGTGCTCCAACTCAATACATAATCGTTATTCCCTCTCCCTGTTGAATGCCCATATTGATGCCACAAATCAGTAACAATATCATCTGCGTATGTCGGATTTGTTCCGCCACTGAATGTATATCCATATCCTACAGCAATACTTCTAACATTGCTGTAAAGAGTACTAATGCTTGAAGGTATTCCAGATTCCCCGACTTCTATGATAATCAAATACCATAGTAATTGAAGAAAGTGTACAGTTATTTGCACCTGATTCAAGGTCATTTTGTAAACGAGGTGTAACATTTAAATATCTTTGCCAATTTGCTGTCCATCCTGAACCATACCTATCGTTGACATATGAATAGGTATCGTATATTCCACCATATCCGCTTTCTCCGCTTATTTGCCCATTATAGCCACACATCCACTCCTTAATCTTGAAATGATCTTCTTTTTTTACTCTTTTAATAATATCTTTATTTTCTTCTAACTTTTTCTGATCATGTTTGAATTTGCTTTTTATATTTTCTCGTTTAATTACTTGCTTATCCTTTGTATACAATATATTGTCTTTCTCTACAGCATACTCTAACGGTGCAGTATAATATACTATGTCGTTTCTATCCCCCTTTCATTTACTTACAAAAAGCAACCTTTTTAATAAATTATCCCTTATTACCTCCTATATTTCATTTCTTGACTATTATATTTTGTAGTTAAATGGAAAACAATGGTTTCGGCAGTATCATCCATATTTATTAAGTATTTCCTATTCTTGCAAAGTTTATATTTTCAAAGTTCTTTTATTACCGTCGTAAGGTAAATAGTGCCTTATCCCGATTTCAGGATAAGGCACTATTTACCACTTACAATTACAACTAACTCACGATCGGAAAGGTGCTTCCGCCGTGAGGCATTATATAGACAGATTCAGGTTGATGTCCAAGTATTTGACTTGCTAACTGCAAAGCTCCTGCAGGGCTATTAGACGGAATCATCTTCACGCCTTTAACAAGATCCTCCGATAAGGAACTGATCAAAATGACGGGTGACTTTTGGCAGATGCTCGCTGTTTTCAAGCTTATATAGCCTGGCATGGTAAAGTCAGCATGAAGTCTGGCATTCATCCCCTCCACCTCGTCATCCTTAAAAAATTCCTGAAAAGGTTGAGAACCTACTCCCTCAGAGCATTCACTAACCAGGATAATAACTCCACCTTCTTTTACCGCATAACTAGCATTATCCAGGGCCTTGATTGATTGGTAAAGCTGAGTATCTTTGGGATACCCACCGCTCGATACGATGACTAGCTCCGCCTTTTCTTCGATTTCAATTCCGAAGATTTCTTCGGTAACCCGACAGCCCGCTAAATGTGCCTCATACAACTCACCGGCTGCAAGATAGACAAATTCTTTCTTCTCGTTAACAACGACGTTTAGTATGAAGTCTACGCCCACTAGACGCGCAATTTCTAACATATCCTCAGCAACCGGATTGCCCTCCATTTTTCCAGTCTCTATGTTTGGATTAATTCCAGAGGTCCCTCCTCCTTGAAGTGCTAAAGCATGGTTTTGCTGAATCATCTCGTAGCTACAAACTCCAGGCGCAATAGACTTACGGCCACCACCAAATCCTGCCAGCAAATGATACGCAATTCCACCGGTCAGAATCACCTTGTCCGCTTCCCACACTCGACGGTTTACACTAAAGGGTGTTCCCCGTGAGGATTTGCCCAAATCCACTAAATCCTGGGCATGACACTCGTGATCAAAGATCGGAACCCTCGCCAAAACTTTTGCCCCACAAATTGCCGTGTGTTCTTCTAAGGTCAGCAAACGGTGGTCCCCGGTTGCCGTTACAAGAGAAATGTCCTTATCCGGTACTCCGGCTCCATTTAAAACATCCAGCAATACCGGCAAAAGGACATCTGTCCGTACCCATAGTCGTGTAAGGTCACTAACTATAATTACTACTTTATCCCCTGGTTTTACCACCTCGATCAGTGGAGCCGTGCCAAGAGGATGAGCCAAAGCCTGGAGAATTGCCTGTTCGATTTCTAAAATCGGCTGACTGGCTTTTGCTTTAATTTCCTTAACCTTCACGGAAGATGAAAGACTAAAAGACAACGCCTCTTTACCATAGGCAAGGTTAAAACTATTCATCCTTTACTCTCCCTTTCAATATTGATGGCGTTTTTCAAAAGATGTTCCCTGTTTCTCTATTCCTCTATTCTATTCTCTTTCTTCCTAGCTTCCCTTATTTTGCTTAGCATCATAAGCCATTTCCAAAAGTTGTGCAGTATGCATCACCTGTACAGAAACTCCTTGGCGATTCAGCCCGTCCGCGATGTGCATTCGACAAGCGGAACACCCTGTCACCAACACTTCTGCGTCCGTCTGTTTAATAGACTCAACTTTATGGTCATTGATTTTTGTGGATAGTTCGTAGTGGTATAAGCTGAAGGAACCTGCACTACCACAGCAGGTATCCGGTTTACTCATTTCTTCAAACGTCAACCCCGGGATACTTCTGATGATCTGTCTGGGTTGTTCTTTTACCTTTAATCCTCTAACCAGGTGACAAGGATCATGATAGGTAACCTTGATTGGCAAACAACCCATTTTATCCTCGAACCCCGCTAAGGAAACCACCAGTTCTGTGAAATCCTTGATCATGGCCCCAAGCTTCTTCGCCTTTTCGGCATAGATCGGATCATCCTCAAGTAACTCAGCATACTCTTCCTTCAGACTTAAACCGCACGTGCCACAGGCCACGACTACGACATCGACCTCTTCTTTCAGTAAGACATCGATATTTGCTCTCGCCATCTCTTTAGCCGTTTGATAGTCCCCATTAATCCTGACTGGGGTACCACAACAGTTTTGGAGAGCAGGAATGACAACCTCCACTCCATTTTGTTTTAGGACGTTGATCACCGCCCGACCGGTATCCGTATAAATATAGTTGATCATACACCCCGTGAAAAAAGCTACCCTCATAGTTGCTTCTGGAACTTTGACTACTTCCGGGTACAGCATTTTCAATGGTTTTGGGGCGAGGGGTGAAAGAAGTCTTCTCTTATCTATCCCTAGGGACATTCTCGGTAACATTCCTTGGCCATTAGGTCCTTTACGGAAGATTAGGCCTTGGAAAATTCGTCCTGTCCTCATACCCGTGTTAAACACCCAACGATTCTTTAAAACCAACCGAAAAATCAAGTTCTTAAGAGGTGAGAGTCCTTTCTTGGCGGTGATTTCCTTGCGGGCTGCTTCCACCAGCTTGTCGACTTTCACACCACTCGGACAGTTTACAACGCAAGCCTTACACATCAAACACAAGGACATCTTGTCAATTAAACCTGCAGTGAAATTCAAATCTTTGCTAATAACTCCGCGAATCAGCTTCACTCGTCCTCTGGCAACCGTGGATTCTGCTTGTAATTCTTTAAAGACTGGACAGACATTTTGGCAGGCACCACACCGAATACAGCGGATGACTTCTTTCTCCCATGACTCAAATGAACGTTCCATCCCATCACACTCCAAACATTACGCCAGGGTTTAATATGTTGTTAGGATCAAGTGCTTGTTTAATCCGGTGTTGTACTTCCAGTCCAACTTCCCCAGTCTGTCGAGTAATATACTTGGATTTTGCTCGTCCGATACCATGCTCACCACTTAAGGATCCGCCCAATTCCACCGTCGCTATAAAGATCTCATCGATGGCTTTTTCTACCCGCGCTGCCTCCTCCAGATTCGTTTCATCGGTCAGGATTGTGGCATGCAAATTGCCATCTCCGGCATGTCCGAGTATCGCAATAATGATGTTATACTTAGCTGCAATTTCCTGAATCCGCCTCACAGCTATCGGAATGCTGCTCCGTGGAACGGTCGCATCCTCACCGATAATGGTCGGTTTTACCCTCGACACAGCGGCAAAGGCTGAGCGGCGAGCACGCCATAATTCTTCTGCTTCTTCTTTCGTCTTGGCAATCCGGATCTGGACAGCCCCTAGTCGTTGGCAGACTTGTTCTATCTTCGCAATCTGCTTAGCTAAGATTTCCGAATCCCCATCAACTTCGATTAAGAGCACAGCACCTGCCTCCGTGGGTAATCCCACCTTGGCATATTCCTCAATATTTCTAATATAAATATTGTCTAATAATTCGAGTGAGCAAGGAACCAGCCCGACAGCGATGATTTCAGAGACTGTCTCACACGCTTGTTCGATCTCAGAGAAAACTGCCATCATGGTGCTCTTGGCTTCCGGTAAAGGGATAAGTTTAACAATAATTTTGGTTATAACACACAACGTTCCTTCTGACCCAGTGAATAGCTTCGTCATATCGTACCCAGTTACATTCTTGATCGTTCTTCCACCGGTATTCATAACCTCTCCGCTCGGAAGCACTACCTCGAGCCCAATAACATAGTCTCGAGTCACTCCGTATTTCACGCCACGCGGTCCTCCTGCACATTCCGCCACATTACCGCCCATCGTTGAAAAAGCCTGACTGGCAGGGTCCGGAGGATAAAACAGACCTACTCGCTCAACTTCGCTCTGTAATTGGCCAGTAATTACGCCAGGTTCCACCACTGCAATCAAATTTTTACGATCAACCTCAAGTATTTTGTTCATTCTCTTGAGCACCAGGACGATACAATCCCCTACAGAAATAGATCCTCCGCTGACATTTGACCCTGCTCCCCGTGGAACGACTGGAATCATCTCTTGATTAGCCAGTTTAAGAATCTGTGCTACTTCTTCTGTGTTACCTGGGTACACAGCAACTCCCGCTAAATCCTTCTTCACATCTGCCTTAACAAAAGAGGCGTCATAGGTATAACAATATAGATCCTCCAAGGTTGTATATAAGTTGTCTTTGCCGACAATTTCACTAAGCTTCTGAATGATCTCTGGCTTCAAAACTCGTTGCCTCCTTAAGTGGGATCCCTTTGTTTAAAAGAGATTTTCGTTGAACTATATAACAAGATATTATTTCGCTGTCTGTTCTAAATATCCTTTAAAATCGACAAAGAGGCCCGCAAAGGCCTTTTCGGATCTCTTGCATTGCTGTTCGAAGAGATTCATAATATCTAAATAAGAAGATGTTTACTTGTCCTTTACTAATAACAACAAAGGATTCAAAGGAGGCAAAATTGGTGACCACTCTAAAGATAGCATTATGTCAGCTGCATGTTGCGGCTGATAAGCAAGCAAATCTCAACAATGCCGCAGCTTCGCTCCAGGCGGCAGCTGCTGGAGGGGCAAATCTGGCAGTCTTGCCGGAAATGTTCAATTGCCCGTACGATATCCATTGCTTTCGGGACTACGCTGAGGAAATCCCCTCAGGAGAAACGACGAACCACCTCGTCAGCCTTGCACGCACCCATGGTCTTTTTCTTGTCGGCGGCTCAATTCCGGAACTGTCGGGTGAACTGATTTATAATACAAGTGTCGTATTTAACTCCCAAGGAGAGATTATTGCCCTGCACCGCAAAGCCCACCTGTTTGATGTGCGTGTCAAAAATGGTATTGAGTTCACAGAATCACAGGTACTGTCCCCAGGAAATGCTACTACACTGTTTGAAACTCCGTGGGGTAAATTCGGTGTGGAAATATGCTATGATATTCGCTTTCCAGAATTAACTCGAAAAATGGCTATGGACGGAGCCCGCCTTGTCATTGTCCCCGCGGCATTTAATATGACCACTGGTCCAGCTCACTGGGAATTGTTGTTCCGCAGCCGTGCCCTAGACAACCAAATTTTCATGCTGGGCACTTCTCCTGCCCGTAATCCCCATGCTTCCTATGTGGCCTATGGTCATTCCTTAGCCGTCAATCCGTGGGGCCAAGTGCTTGCACAGTTGGACGAAAAGCCAGGAATTCTGATGATCGATCTTGATTTGACCCAAATTGAAGAGGTTAGAGAGGCTCTGCCGGTCTGGAAACAACGTCGGGAAGATCTTTACTGAAATGGCTCTCAACTATAGACTGTCTTCACCGCAGACTCGATGTTCAGCCTTAGCTGAGCGTATCACTTAAGCTCGTAAAGAAGCACCCCATCCTTATTTATCCGCTCCACAAGTCCGATATGGACTAAATGTTCTAAATGAGATAATGCTTCACCTGAAGCAAACCACTTTTGAGAAGATGGAAAGTCAGCCCATCTTTTATGACTTATATCCCAGTGCATTGAGGCAGCCATTTCAATTGGGGTCTTTCTCCCCTCTTTTAAAATACCCAAAATCTCTTGGAGACGTTCTTTATGATGACTCAGAAGCTCAGTAATTCTTTTTCTGTGATCCCTGATGATCTTCCTATGAGCCGTAAATAAGTAATCAATTTCATACTCATATACCTTGTTTAAGCTCTTGAAATAGGTTGCTAAAATATCCTGTTCAAATCCCCAAAATGTAATATTCGGGGTTATTTCATCGAGGATGTGATCTCCACAAAAAAACAGCTGATGGGTTTTCTCATACAAGCCAATCTGCCCGGGCGTATGCCCCGGAATATCCACGACTTCGAAACTATAATCCCCTATTACTATTTTATTCCCTTCACATAATGGGCTAAATTCAAGAGACTCGGTCTGTCTCGCCCCAAATTCTTTGCCAAAGTTTATAGAAGTACCGTTTTCAAAGCCTAATAGTTGGTTTAAGGATTCGAAAAACAGATCCCTCTCAGTCGTTTGATTTAAAATTTCTCCATCAATCTGACTAAAATATATGCCATGTACTCCTTGTTTTTTAAGAGCAGGAGCTAGACCTGCGTGATCACTATGCATATGGGTAATCAGCAGATCAGTCTTGCTTATGTCAATGTTTAACTCTTCTAGACCCTTCATTAACTCGGTCAGGCACTCCGCGGTGTTAAATCCAGTATCGATGATCAAATTTCTACGTTCAGATAGGATGATATAACTATTGATAGCTTTTAAGGGATTCTTAGGGAGAGGTATCTCGTTCTTGAAAATATTGGGGTAAACTTCAGTAATCATCTAATGCCTCCAAATTAATCAACTTCTCAGTCAGCAAAACCACTTGCTCTGAGAAATAAAAATGCCGCAGAATTCAATTATCTTGTCTATTATAACTTGTTTACTATCGGTGTAACCGTTTGTTTTATCGGTAATAGGGGCAACAAGAACAATAGCCCAATGATGTACAGGAGTCCCGCTGTTTCATACATAGCAAGCAAAGAAAACATTTTCTTAAGCAGCCCCGCCATACTCATGGTCACCACCATCGCTCCAGTATAGAGCGGCATGAGAATTCCATTCACTCGACCGATAAACTGACTATCAGTATTCTGTAAAATCATCATGTTTATGCCAATCATAATGCAAGGAAGAACTAATCCCATTAATAAATGCACTAGATAGGTTAACCAGGGGGTCGTCGAAAATCCACATACTGCAATACCGATTGCCGAGATGAACATCCCTAGGGCTAAAAGTTTTTGTGGCGCAATAGCTTTAGCGAAAACCATGACGACGATCCCGCCTACAAGCATCCCTATTCCGTTAAAGGTCATGAGCCATTGCAAATTCTCTTTCGGCAAACCAAGCTGTTCTGTGACCAGAAAGATTCCTAAGGGCTGAATAAGGCCCCCTCCTAAGCCAGCAGCCAAAAAGCATAAGCCTAAGAGTGTCAAAACCTTCTTGGCGAGTACATAACGAATACCAGCTATCATTTCCTGGCGAAGGGTTGTTTTCACCTTTTCTACCACGTTGACGCGGTCCGGAGGCAGGAACGTTAAGGCACCCGCCGAGAATAAAAACGCTAAGCCCATCACTGTAATTGAGGTCATAATCCCAAACTTCTGATAGACAAACGTGCCAAGGATTGGTCCAAGAATCATAAAAATGGTAAAGATCGTCTGATAAATCGACATTACTGGTTGCATTTGTTCTGCAGGCAGTTGTTCCTTAATCAGCTTCATCCCTGATGGCATTGAGAACTGAGATAAAATAGCAGAAATAATGGTCGTAAAAAAGACGGCTTTCCAAGTGCCTAATACCAAGGTGAGCAAGACAGCAAACACGGACACCGCACTAAGGACATCACACCAGATCATGGTTCGTTTTGGACGCCAACGGTCCGCAAAGGTTCCACCGATAAACGAGAAAATAAACATTGGCCCATATTCTGCCACGAAAATCATTGAGACAGCAAACGCATCCCCATTTGTTTGTTCCATGACAAAGAGTAACACGGCAAAATTACGCACCCAGATTCCAATTTGTAAAAATAAGGCTGATCCTAAGATCGCTTGCACAAATCGATTACGAATTAACTCTAACATAAAACCCCCCTAATCCAGTTTTTTTGGACAGGAGGCAGAACATCTTATAATAGAAACGTGAGTTGCATACCTCCTCAACAAGACACGAAAAGGCATAAAAATCTAGTACTATGCAACCCAGTCGTATATTAAAAATGCTCATACTAATCCTATCCGAAAAATTGCTCGTTCATATTAACAAGAATTTTTGAAAGAAACAAGAATTAGTAGCGCATTATCTTTATCTTCACCCTTTCATAAGCCATTCTTAGTAATGCTAAACTATTTGACAAACTAAGTCAATATCATAGTAAGAAAAGAAATGTAATCACCAAACTGAATTTCATGACAAACTGATTTATTTTGGGTAGTAATCAGCCCTTTAACTTAGCTTTTTACAACCCTTTTCTTAGGAAATTTGGTTGGTATACCCCGTTATTCCCACCATATCTGGCCGAAAAGACCGAAAAGCGGATTCAAAATCTGGTTCTAGCCGAGCATCTAAGAGCAAAACCTCATGACCGTCTTCTTTAAAACCAGACCCAAGGTACTCAAGTCCAAGGGGTTCATACATATACACTTTGTCCATAAAGGAAGTACTGCTGGGAGGTTGAATCAACATTACTTTCATGGTTTATTCCTCACTCTCTTCTATCTTCGACACCGTGCATAAACAAGTCGACCATCGCTCCAAGATTCTTCTCGGCATCCCAAACTTCAGGTTCCAATAACCAAACTAAGAATTCCATGATGTACATCATTTCTAGATGTTTTGCGAGATACTCAGTCGGCATATCCTTTCGGACTTCGCCATTTTCTTGTCCGTAACGAATGATTTGTGACAAAACAATATCCAACCCACTTCCTTGGTAAGTCCCTTTCTTTAACATGGATTGAAACTGAAGTTACCTGCCTTCTGGGAGTAAACTCGTTCAACTAAAGTTGAACATCGAGTCTTCGGTGGGGGAGTCTCACGAGCGGATCAATATTTGAACCCCCCCTTGATCCAGAGGCCGATGGATTCGGCATGGTTGTATATAATATGGATTTGCTTGTACTATGGTTACTGTAGGGAAGCATCTTTGTCCAAACCGCATTTTTTTATTGGCGCTATAGCCCTCACGCTTGTCTGGGGCTCGGCATATCCTATAGCGGTATCTGAAAAGACATTCCGCAAAAGGATGGGCAGCCGGTATGAGGATGGAAATTTCCAACAGGACGCCTGAGCAAATCGCGTCCGAG